>JASJGV010000319.1:0-3435 GCA_033791325.1 Desulfobacterales bacterium
TGGGGACTCCTGTCAACTTTCGTTATGCGTTGATCATCTCCGGAGGAATCCCGGCACCCGGCGGTCCAAGCTAGAAGTCAATCTGTTCCGCTTCCGCCAGCCTGTTCTGCATCCCTTCCAGAGCATTGTTGCGTATATCGCGGATGTGTCGCCGCATTGCCTTGCTTGCCGCCGAGACATCCCGGGCGGCCACCGCGTCGAAAATGGCCTGATGTTCCAGACCGGCGCTTTCCTGGGGACGTGAAAAGATCAATTCCTGTCCGAATCTGAGGTACAAAAAATCGAACAGATACCGTAAAATCCTGATGCTTACGCGCTGGTCTGAAAGGTCGGCCAATGTCATGTGAAAATTGATATCCTTTGCCAGCCTCAGATTCAGTGAGCCGCTGCGGCTGGCTGCAAGGTATTCGTCCAAAGCCTGTTTGAGCTCTTTTTCGCCTTTATCATCAAGACCTTCAATGACGCCGGGCAACAGGCTTGTCTCAAGCATTTCACGCAGTTGATATGCCTCCTCAATCTCCTGCGGCGAGATATGTTCGATGAAAAAGCCCCGATTCGGTTCATGCCGAACCAGTCCCATAAACTCCATGTGTTTTAGGGCCTGCACTACCGGCGTGAGGCTCATGCCCAGGCGTTCTGCCATTTCCCGGTAAGCCACCTTCTGGCCCGGATTGAGCTCTTTTAAAAAGATCATCCTGCGGATGTCCTGGTAGGCCTCCCGCGTCAGATTCTTCTCACCGTTGGGGTGGTTGTCGATTTTTTTCTTTATCTGCATGCTCCAATCGGGGGTTTTGAATATAATTCATTTTATATAGAAATTTTGAATACAGAATGTAATTCACTTTGTCAAGACTTTTTTACTCTAAACTGATATATCGGCCACAGCAGTGAATACCGAACAACAGTTTGGCGCACCCCATATGATCATCTCAGGTCAGTGAAGAGTCCTGCGTTTCGATCCTATCCAGAATGATTTCGGTTAGGCAATGTATTGGGAGCTTATTGATTTAGACTGGAAATGCCCCAGGGTGATTGCTTGTGTGGAAAAACTGCCCCGGAACACCATGGGCAAGGTGTTAAAAGAAGAAGTAAAGAAGTTATTTTAAGTTTACTCGCCCCCTTGTTCGCGTTGACTAAACAGAGAGAAAAATATGATAAATAAAAAAAGTTCGTTTCTTTAGACCATGCCGGGTTTCATAAATAGGCTTATCGGGTACTATCGAAACTTTTGTGAGCTGCTTAGGTGATATAAGCTTGAGTTCTTTCACCTTGCTGCTAATATAACCTGCAACCCCTGAGCATGCTTTTTCAGTATCACCGTCATATACATATCCGAGCATTGCACCAGTCTTCATAAAAGGTGCATATTGACCGGTAACGAACCGCATCATGCCATTGTTGACATAATCATCGTTTCCTGCATCCATTTTTCCACTGGTCGATCGGACTCTCAATCGTTTTGCTTCAATTGCAAAATATATTTCTGCCCCAAGGCCACAAGACACAACAAAATCAATCTTACCGGCGGAAGCGTTTTCATCGGAATCGACCGAGACGATTTCAGGTTGCAGCCTGATATCAAGAGGACCGTCCCGAAAAGGGTAAATTCGAATTAGCCGCCAATAAAGCCTCCTGGAAATCCAGTCTTCCAAGTCATTAGCTGTTTTTTTTCGAAGATTTTCACCGGCCTGAAGAATGCTGACCAGGACAGTTGGTATATGTCTTTTCGGAAAAAGAGCTTTGAACACCCTTGCTTCACTGCCCATTATAATTCCCCATGGGCAAGGGCGATTTCGCCATAAATTCTTGCTGCGTCGTTAAGTGCGGCGGTACGCGTCCAATTCAAGAGAATGTTAGGACGAACAATATGAATTTGTCGACCCTGAAAAAGCAGAATGTCACGTTGGTAGATTAGGGTTCCGTGGTCCATTTGAGCAAGTCGATGGAAGTTCTTTAATTTTCCCGCCAGATTCCGTGAGATCGGTTTTTGCTGAAATGGCCTGCCTGTGTTCGACAGACTTACAATAACCATAGTTAGGCCTGTTTGTTCGTCGGATCCGCCTTCCGCGTGGACACGAAGACTCGAACTTTCAGCTTCGGCCCAGGTATTCAACGTTTTAGTCAATGTATTTGCGTATGCCCCTAAAGCCTGGCTCGCGTATGGTTCTATCTTCGTTCTTTCTAACGCATCGAGGGTAACGGTTTTGGGTGTATTCCAAGTCGTCGGTGTGGAGCTGGGTTCGAAGACATGAATAGTATCCTCGACAAGAGCAATCTCCTGTTCGGTAAGTTCGAAATAGCTGTAAATCAGCGTTTCGAGCTCACTTTGCAGCGCATCGATTTGCCTTTTTCGTTCTCGTTGCCATTGTTTGCTGATATCTACATCATCATCAAACAGTGACGATCGTCTTGCATCCGTTTTCAAATCGTTAAGCGTATCTTGTAACCGAGTGCGGAGTTTGCCGAATTTTTGGGACACCTGCTTTACAATTTGACCAGCTTCAGGTGAAACGAATTCATGGCCCGGCAACGGAAAGGGCACTCGCAGCAATTCGCTGAGGTGAACTTTGTCTCTTTCGCTGCCCCAGTTCGCCGAAGTATGAAAAAGGAAGTATCTTGCCAATTTTGATCGTAAATAGACGGTAAGGAATATCAGCAGATCGGTATCCTCTTGCGGGCCGGCGATAGACTGCAATGAATCCTGAAAAAGAACATCGAATTCACAAAAAGCAATCTTGCCGAAACCTTGGCTAACGAGGACCAGGGGCGTTTTAAATAGCTTTCTGTTTGGGGAGCGGCGCAAATACTTTTTTGACGCCTTTATTTTTTCTAATCTCTCTCCAAGCGTTATACTATCGGGCTTAAATACAACCAAATGGATACTATTATCGGTGTGAAGAAAAGGATAATTAAGACTCCAAGGATTTGGTTTCGGCTTGGGGTATTCAGGATTGTCTTTTGCTTTTTCTGGATAGTACGGTTGAAACCCCTGTCCCTTTATCCATCGTTTGCCTTCCTCAGGGGCACCGGCCAAGTCAGAAAGTGGTGGCAAGGATTGAAGCAAATCTAGTAGTTTCTGATCCCGTTGGGTTCCCCATAGCCGCCGCTTCCATACAACAGGAGCAGTTTTGGTCTGCTTAGCCGAAAGAATATCAGCCAATGGCAACCACACCCGTGACGAAGGATTGACAGTCACGACACCCTGCCGGAGTCCGGCCCGGCTAAATTTGGGGGCGGTAAACTCGACCAAGTGTTGAGCCAGTTGCGGAGGAATATTTTTAAAACGAGCAATGAATGCCGGACATAACGCGTTCTGGAATAATAGAAAACGGTAGTCTGTCAACTGCAACACGCTTTCCATTGTCACTTGAGTTAACCATTCGGCCTGAAAAGCATCCGTCTGGTTTTGAAGGATTTTGACGGGCAGCAGTAAAC
>JASJGV010000320.1:0-3897 GCA_033791325.1 Desulfobacterales bacterium
AAAACCTTACTATATATCTTGCAAAAACGACGCCTTTTAGCATAGCAAATATGAAAGATGTAAACGTCCATTGATTCTCAAGAAAAAGTCTTTCAATTCTATCCCATTCGGAAATTTTGACGCAAGCTACCACTCTTGTGAAATGTATTATATATTTATTGACATAATCCCTACCCGCAAAGGTCCGACTGAGTCGGCCCTTCAATGAACTCTAAAAGGCCTGAACGTTGCCGGGGCAGGCCGAAACAGGCTGACCGCAGCTGAAATGAGTATGTGAATGCTCCTAACCCGGGAAATCATTCGGCATCACGCCGGCAGGCTCGCTTCACCGCGAAACCAGCTCACAAAAGGGATTTTTTCCAACCGGCTTGATTTCTGCAACGGGACAATCTAAGCAGAAGTTCAGCATTTTTCATTCCAAACATTGGAGAACAAGGAAATGAAACGAATTGCACTATTAACCAGCGGGGGTGACTCTTCCGGCATGAATGCTTGCGTCAGGGCCGTGGTCCGAAAAGCACTGTCGGAGAACATGGACGTTGTCGGTATTCAAAAGGGCTACCAGGGCCTGATCGACCGTGACTATAAGATCATGGACTCCCGCTCCGTCAGCGGCATTCTTCAGAAGGGTGGAACGATCCTGCACAGCGCGCGCTGTAAAGCCATGATGGCGGAAGCAGGGCAGAAACTGGCCGTTGAAAACCTCCAGGGTCTTGGAGTCGATGGAGTGATCGTTATCGGCGGAGAAGGTTCGCTGAAAGGAGCTTTGACACTTTATCAAAGGGGGATCCCAACCATGGGCATTCCCGCCTCCATCGATAATGACATCGCTTTCACCAACATGTCTCTGGGCGTCGATACCGCCCTGAACAATATCATTTATGCCGTCGATTGCCTCAAAGACACGGCCTCATCGCACAGCCGCGCCATGGTAGTTGAAACCATGGGCCGGACCTGTGGTTACCTGGCCGTCGTTTCAGCCATCGCCTGCGGAGCTGAGTTTGCCATTGTTCCCGAGGCCCCTTTCGATATTGACGCAATTTGCGAAAACCTTCGCTCCCGTTATCGGGAAGGACGTGACAACTCTCTGATCATGGTCGCCGAAGGCGCCGCCAAAGCACAGGACGTCGCAGACATGATCAAGGACAAGATCGGTTTCGAAACCCGGCTCATGGTCCTCGGTCATTACCAGCGCGGCGGCTCCCCCTCTGTATTCGATCGCATGCTCGGTGCCCGTTTCGGAGTGAAAGCCGTGGAAAGTCTGATGGAAAACCAGGTCGGCAACATGGTGGGACTCACCAAAGGCGGTGTCAACCTGACCAGTTTGGAAGACGTTTTCAAAGCCGGGTGCCGACCCATCGATGAAATAGTTCTGAAACTCGCCAAAACCCTGGGTGTCTGAGCAAACAAAGTCGCTTTCCCAGATAGTTTTTCATTGCAACCTTGTCGTATCTTCACCAAACAAGCCGGCCTGATTTTCAGACCGGCTTGTTTCATTCCGCTTAAGGATAATATTGGAAGTATCGTCACTCTTCCAGCCTCAGGACAGTCGCCTGACGACATAGTCCAGCGATCTCTTGCTCGGCCCGGATGATTCTTGCGATGAATATCCGATGGGGATAACCGCCATAAACTCGCCGCCCGGCTCACCCAGGAAGGCGAGTACATCCTTCTTAATGAGAAAGAGGACCCCCAGCCATACCGAGGCCAGCCCAAGAGATGTCGCTGCCAGCAGCAGATTCTCAACCGCCGCGGCTGAACTCTGAATCTCCATGGTACGGAAGAAGTCAAAGGCTATTTCCCTGTCCACTTTGAACAGGTCGGTCCCGTGTTCGATCAGATCTCCCGTGTTCGCCACGGCAATCGTGACCGGTGAACTGGCAATGCTCCTGGCGGCCATTCTAAGAAGGGATGACGACGGTTTGGGGTAATCTCTTGATTTTTCAGCCACCAACTCAGAGAGCTCAAGGCGTTTGTCTCCCTGCACAACAACAAAGCGCCACGATTGCTGGTTGTGAGCGGATGGCGCCTGATTCGCCGCTTCGAGAATTGTATTTATATCCTCTTCCGACACCGGCTCATCGGAAAACTGCCGGATGCTGTGACGCATGCGAATGGTTTCGAGGGTTGAATTTGAAATGGGTTCTTTTTTGGACATTGTTTGAACTTTTCTCCTTCGGTTCCAGCCTGAGGTCAATAACTGATTAATATCAGGCAGTTCTCGATGTTATCACTTTAACTCCCAGGATGATCATCGCACCGCCCATCACCCTGTCAACATAGTGGCCGATCCTCTTGAAACGTTTTGAGATAGGAGGTGCGGAAAGAACCGTCGCTACAAAAGAGAACCATGCACACTGAAGGAACATGATCCACAGACCGTATATGACGATCAGGTGGAGGGGCATATTCGGGGAAAGGACAATGGTAAATAATGAAACGAAATAGATCGGCGCTTTCGGGTTCAGGACATTGCAGAGAAAACCGGTCCCGATGGTCTTGAGTGAAGAACCTGTCTTTATTTCGGCAGCAAGGATGTCATCAAGGTTTTTGGGTCTCGACCGGATGCCTTTGATACCCAGATAAGTCAGGTAGCTCCCTCCAAGCATTTTGATGACCAGAAGCGCAGTTGTCGAATTGGCTATGACCGCCGCCAGCCCGAAAGCCGAGCAGGTAATGTGCACGGACAGGCCAAGGGCAATTCCAAGGCTGCATAACAGACCGGCTTTCTTGCCGTTGGATAACGTCTGTTGAGTTACCATCACAAAATCCGGCCCGGGTGAAGCGGCGGCCAGCAGATGAACAACTGTGATTAAAAATAAACCGTGTGCAAATTCCAACGGTTTACTCCTTTATTGCCGCTGGACCCAAACCCCTTAAAAACCAAATATCGCATAGACCACTGGCCCTGGCAGCTCAACATCGTAGTTTTCTTTTTTGTGCCCCGGGTCATAATCTACCTTAACCTTTACATACCGGTATCCAATACCCAGACCAGCATGCTGAAAGGGCCAGTATTCTAGGACGGCAGTGCCAGTGATCAAATCTCCATCGTAATCACCATAGCTCAAACTCATCCATCCTCCGCTATACCGGAACAGACATTTATCCGTGAATGCATAGGCGCCGCCCACATAAATATTGGGAAGTGGAGCCGTATAATTGAGACTGTCTTCTTGTTCAAATATGGCCCCTCCCCCCAAAGTGATTTGAGAGGCTATTTTTAAATCAATGTCCGCGATATGCGCGCCAAGCCCCACACCAAATTTCGCCCGTTCGGTTGCATAGAGATTATAGGCCAGGTTGACAACATAAACATCCAGGTCAAGACTTGTGTCTAGTCGAGCACCGGCGGTAACGATCTCATCATCAAAGTCGAAGTCAAATTCCGCTGTCTTCTTGGCATCCTCGTGGTACCCATAGTAATCAAAACGCAGGGTCCACCTCTTGCCGAAATTAACAAATGCTCCAAAAACAGGTGTGATCTCATCCTCATCCAGGCCAAGGTCGTCCAGGTCAACCGTAGTTTTGGGCCTGCCATCTTTGGTTGAACTGAATTCACCGTCTGCCTGGTAGAGTTGGGCACCACCGTAAACACCGAAGTGCTGGTTCAAAACACTGTTAAAAGTTTCTTCACTCGCCCATGCACTCGTAGATACCAGCATTGCCAGAACAACCAGACAAGTCCATATTGTTTTCACTTTTTGACCTCCATGCTTGCAAAAACGTCAGTGGAACACAAACAACAAGTACCCAACTCGAATTACCAACACCTTGATCTGTCACTTTATCTGTCAGCAAGTAGTCTAGCAAACTTGGAAAATCGTAAGAATAAAACAGAAAAGCAAGATCAGCTTTTCGCAAATTCGAGAGCAAATAGCGGGCCTATTTCCGGCT
>JASJGV010000321.1:0-4819 GCA_033791325.1 Desulfobacterales bacterium
AATATATCGCTATAGATACGTTATTGAAGTATGAGATCCGATTATATCGGCATGCTGTTATAGGGGTTGTCAGAAAAACGATCCGATTGAGGACCGTTTTTCTGCTACAAACCCTTATGCCGCCATCCTATTTTCGGAACATTATTATGACAAGCGGTATAATTGTCAGGTGTCAGACAGACCCCAAAAGGAGTTTTCATGAAATTAGAAGGAAAAGTCGCATTGGTAACCGGGAGCAGTCGTGGTGTCGGCAAAGCCGTAGCGCTGGGTTTTGCAGCAAGCGGGGCTGATGTGGTCATTAACTATACATCCAATCAGAACGCCGCAGATGCGGTTGTCACTGAAGTTCAAGCCATGGGTCGTTCTGCAGTAGCAGTAAAGGCGGATGTTGCCGTCAAGGCCGATGTCGAGCGTCTTGTGAACACTGCTGCCGAAAAATTCGGTAAACTCAACATCCTTGTCAACAATGCCGGATTCACCCGACCTGCCATGATGATAAAAATGAGCGAAGATCAGTGGGACCAGGTGGTGGACATCCATCTGAAAGGCGCTTTTATGTGCTCCCAGGCCGCAGGAAAACTGATGAAAGAGCAAAACAGCGGCAAGATTATCAACGTGACATCGGTGGCCGGTATTGTGGGAACCGTAGGGCAGATCAACTACAGTGCTGCTAAAGGTGGAATTATCAGCATGACCAAATCTATTGCCAGAGAAATGGCAAGATACAATGTCTGTGCCAATGTTATTTCGCTGGGGATCGTTGCAACAGACATGACAGAAAAAATCAGAACCGATGAAAAACTCAAAGAAATCTATATGAATCGCATTCTACTCAAGCGATTTGCAGAGCCGGATGACATATCACCCGCTTTTGTATTTTTTGCCTCTGATGAAAGCAATTACATTACCGGGCAATTGGTGTGTGTAGATGGTGGATA
Source organism: Desulfobacterales bacterium (assembly GCA_033791325.1). GTDB lineage: Bacteria > Desulfobacterota > Desulfobacteria > Desulfobacterales > B30-G6 > B30-G6. The sequence goes on from JASJGV010000321.1 coordinate 939, forward strand.
TGGAATGATTTAAACTGAGCGTTTAAAATTATGAAAAGAGATAAAGTAGTTTTTATAAGGAACCTATCTATTTTATATTTCATAATTTAAAACCCTGCGGGATATCCAATATCACCACATCTACTGCGTCAAATGATGTTCCGCATAGCTCACTATAGCGAAACACCATTTTTCTTGTACCTGCGGCAATCTTGAAAATCGCTCAGTTTAAATACCAATGGGGTTCGAGAACTAAACGCTGGGGCGCTGGGAAGCTATGATGCTGGGACGCTGCCATCCAGCTATATTCGAATTTGGGATTTATCTTAACAATTAGGAGAATCAACGTATGAGTAAAGTAGCCATCATCGGTGTCGGTCAAAGCACATTTGTTCGATCGTACCCTGGATCCATTCGGGAACTTGCGTTTGAAGGATTTAAAGACTGTATGCAGGATGCACAGATCGCGGCCAGTGACATCGATGCATCGATTGTCTGCTCGGCTCCCGAATATGACAAGCAACGGTCTCCGGCAGGTGTTTTTGCAGAATACCTGGGGCTGAACCCTCAACCGACGTTTTATGTGGAAAGCCTCTGTTCATCCAGTACGACGGGTTTGAAGCTTGCGTACTCTTTGGTAAAATCAGGACTCCACGACGTTGTGGCTGTTCTCGGTTTTCAAAAAATGTCCGAGATATCTTCTTCAGAATCCCAGGAAAGGATGGGTCGTGGAGCTGACATTCAATGGGAAAGTCCATTTGGCACCATGATGCCGGCTTATTACGCCATGTACGCACGCGCATACCTGGAACGATCCGGCGCAAGCTTGGATGATCTTTCCCTGATCCGCGTGAAGGCTGCCACATATGGCCAGATCAATGAAAAGGCGGTATACCGAAAACCCGTTACGTATGAAATGTTTCAGGATCCTGAACATATCATGGGAAGACCCGTGTCTACCCCTCTGCGAGTCGGTGATTGCTGTGCAAATGCGGATGGCAGTTCATGCATAATCGTGGCCAGTGAAGAAAAAGCTAAATCCTTGTGCAAAAAGCCTGTCTGGATATTGGGTCTGGGATCCGCCTCGACTAGTGTAAACCTGGCTGGCAGGGACCTTTTTTCCGGACTTACGGTTGCACAGCATGCAGCGAATGAGGCATACAACATGGCAGGTATCACGCCCAAACATGTGGATGTTGCTGAGGTTCATGACTGTTTTACCATTGCTGAAATGATGGCCTATGAAAATCTCGGTTTTGCCGAGTTTGGAGAAGGCAAAAATCTCATCCAGGGCAAGGAAACGTATAAAGAGGGGAGCATTCCTGTAAATGTGGATGGCGGACTCCTTTCGAAAGGACATCCTATTGGGGCAACAGGAGGATCCCAAGTCAGAACCATTGTTTTGCAACTCAGGGACGAGGCCGGTGATATCCAGGTAAAAGACCCCGAAATCGGTCTGATACATAATATTGGCGGCGTGGGACTTTACGGTAATGTGACGATTCTCGGACGCTAATTTTATTTTTTTGTCAATCGCTTAACAATAGATTATTCCTTAATTTGTGTTCAATTCCTCTATTTAGGGAGATAAACATGGGAAAAAAACATGCAATAGACGATCGTTTTAATAAATTTGGAACAGTGAGCTTTACCGCTACAACCAAAACCAACGATTTTATCGACTTCCTTGAAAAGGGGAAAGTCATGGGTTCTCGATGCAAGGATTGTGGACTTGTTTTCTTTCCTCCCAGGGCAGACTGCCACCATTGTCTGAACAGTGACATGGAATGGTTTGAAGTTACCGGAACAGGCAAATTGGTCACCTATAGTAAACTAACATTTGCGCCTATCGGTTTCGAAGACGATGTGCCCTACTGCATCGCGCTTCTGGACTATGGCGCATTCAAAGTTTTTGGAAGAATAGCATCCGACATTCCCGATGAAGAACTACAGATCGGCATGGATATGAAAACCAAAGCCAATACGCTTTCAAACGGTCAGTTGAACTATGTCTTTGACATAGCTTAACCATCTCTTTAAACGTAACACCTAACACTACATATAACCCAAGGACTAAAATATGACAGACGATAAAACCATTATTCTTGAAAAATCGGACAATATTGCAACGCTGTTTTTTGCAAGGCCCAAACACAATGTGTTCAACATCGGCATGATGAATCTTTTTTGTGATACCCTGGAAGACCTGTCTAAAGATCCTGATATTAAATGCCTGGTTATAAAGGGTCAGGGCCCCAGCTGGTGCGCCGGCGTCGATGTGGGGGATCACAAACCGGATATGGCTGACCAGATGATTACGACTTTCAACCGTTCCTTGATGCTCCTGGAGACGCTTAAAATGCCTACCGTGGCAGCCGTACACGGTGCATGCCTTGGCGGCGGCATGGAGTACGCTATTGCATGTGACGTGATTATCGCCGGGGAAAGTGCAAAATTCGGTCAACCTGAAGTAAAGCTCGGATTTTTACCGCCCTACGCAGCCATACGTCTTCCCAAACTGGTTGGTCCGGCAAAAGCCATTGAAGTCTGCTGCTCCGGCAAGGTCTACAGCGCCGATGCCGCCAAATCCATGGGGTTTGTCAGCCAGACCGTCCCGGATGATCAATTTGACACAGCCGTTGAAGGCTGGATTAAAGATGTTCAGGCTAGCAGTGCCTTAATTTTGCGACTGAACAAACAGGCGGTGACGCAGCACCTCGGCATGAGCACCTCGGATGCACTGGAAAGCGTTGGCGACCTGTTTCTCAATACCCTCATGAAAACAGAAGACACCCTGGAAGGGATCGCCAGTTTTTACGAGAAAAGAAGGCCGAACTGGAAGAATAAATAAACAAAGGCTATTAGGCTGATAACCGCCTACAGCCTACAGTCTAATCGTCTAATAGTCTAATAGTCTAAACAATGTCTCGCGAACAAATACTCAAGAAGGAAGGCTGGACAAAGCAAACCACCCACGATGAGCCGCGCCTGTCCGATATCGTGGAGATGTATGAAGAGATAGGGCTGGAAGTTCTTCTTGAGCCTTTTAACCCAAGCGAAGAACCCGGGTGTACGGATTGCATGCAGATATGCTCTGATAAATATAAGACGATTTATACTCGCCTAAAATCATAGAACGATTTTTGTTGCTGCTCATAGCGGATAATTTTCAGCCCTACCTAAAACTTAAAACCTAAAACTTAAAACCAACTACTCGTTGTTTTAATTAAATTTAAGGGATAACAAACCATGAATCAGAACATGAATAGCGAATCCCCCGCTCTGCTGATTATCGACATGGTCAAAGATAACTTCAAGGAAGAAAGAGAGCTTCCCATCACACCGCTGGCAAAAAAAACCATCGATCCCTTGAATCAAACCATACGGTTTTTCCGTTCCCATGGATGGCCGGTTGTTTTTTCAACAGACGCTTTCAACGAGAAAGATTTTATCTTTACGGCTAGAATGCCGCCTCATTCTATAGCCGGAACCGAAGGTGCGGAAGTAATCGATGAACTGGATTTTCAGGAAACAGATACCTGGCTTCCCAAACCGCGGTTTTCAGCATTCTTCAAAACAGGACTCGAGAGCATGTTACATGATCGGGGTGTTACGCTTTGTGCGGTGGCAGGTATCGCCACACCCTTTTGTGTGCTGACGACTGCCATGGATGCCCTGTGTCATGACTTCAAGTCCGTAATTCTTGAAAACTGCTCTACGGCATTTTCTGATGATCTGCATCGACAAACCCTGGATATCTATCGCCGCAATCCCCTATATCCCCTCTTCCGCATAATGAAGTCCACTGAACTTATGAATGAACTCTCATCGCACATCTCATAAAACCTGGTGAATAGACAATAACTCTTTTGATAAACTGGTTATTTGGAGTACTGATTACA
>JASJGV010000322.1:0-8321 GCA_033791325.1 Desulfobacterales bacterium
CAATAATTAAATCAGGAAAGCCTGATTCCTCAAAGGATATCCAGGCATCAAACCCGTTGTCGAACGTCAGAATCTCGCTGTTGACACTGTACATTAACGTGCTGACAATAAAATCCCTGACGATGACGTCTTCATCGATAACAGCTATTTTCACGTTTGCTATAATGATAGCCTCATGCAACTTTTAGAAACTGCATATCACTGATGGTTTTACTAAAAGTGATCGTCTCACAAATTGTATTCAGGTTTTTTTCGAGTGCTTCCTGTTTATGCTCTTCAAGAGAATGCCCTTTGGCAAAAGCTTCAGCCATGACCGCCAGAAGCTTGACTCGCTGATAAAAAACAGGCTCGAAACCCAATCCGTTAGGAGCGTTTTCATCCCACCCGGAAAACGCGATATCCTCTGCCAAACCCACAGCGTCAACTTTTACAAACTCGGCGTTCTCCAGGATACTGAGTTCACGATAACGGCCCAGGGGATATTTGCTCAAATATGACTTGGTCATGATAATAAGAAGCTGAAGTCTTGAAATAAAAATATCATCCAGCTCCATTTCTCTCATATTTTCGGGTTCTGATCCCAGTCTGAGCATTTCAACACCTCCCTTGTCGGTAGCAAGGTATCTTTATCGATGTCCTGTTTTTTCGTAAGGCTTCCCACATTCTTTACATCGGCCGTCAGGACCGATCACACCGATACAGCTTTCATCGATACATAAAGTTCGGTTCTCCCAATCCGTATCAAAAACAGTTTCGGCCGGATCTTGAACCTCAAGATCGCTCTCATCGGGGACATCCGTCTCCACGGCATCGCTTGTTCTATGTTCAAAACCTTCGTACGGCCTGCCACATTCTTTGCAGTGGCCATCCGGACCGATTACACCGATACAACTCTCATCTAAACACAAGGTTCGGTTTTCCCAGTCCATATCTGCCTGAGTCTTTTTTTTATTTGGCATAATGACGTCTTCTTATGAGGATGAATTGAATAACTTCTAACCGCCAGAATCTTTTTGTGCGTTGACGCTCTCTATCAATGATTCAATGATGGCTTCCTGCACCTGACTCGTGATTTTAAATCTGACGCCGATACCATCCGGTGCAGCACGGACCACGGTAGCCGGTATCTTGAACGCACTTCCTTCCTTGGAAAGCGACATGGATAGAACGATCTCTTCCCCAACGGAGAACGCTTCCCGGGTTTTTATAAAAACACCACTCGTGCTGATGTCTTCGATATAGTCTTTAAAAACCTTTTCCGAATCGGTGTAATCAACACTGACAAAACAGTCTACACGGACATGCCGCCGCACACTTTCATCGGTGTTTTTTCCCGGCATCTCTTTTTCTAGCTGTCCCAGAAGCTTCTTTAAGCTGCCACCGGACATTTTTTGAATCAGTTCAACAAGGCGACCAATGGTAAGATACCTTTCCAATTCCTCTTCTGAGCTCATCATCTGAAATCCCCTTAAAGAATAGAATCGTGAGGTGTTGAAACCCGTGCCCAATACAATCTGTTCGACCAAAGCCATTGTTTCAGCAGAAAATTGGACCAAGGAATATTTTTAATCATATATCTTAATTTATTGTACCCGGGAGGTCAATAGGAGAATGCCATTGCTACCTTTCAATTTCTGCTATATAGGCATACGGAACATGACCCGTTTAAAACAACCTGTGGGTATCACTCGCGTAGCACTCGCATGCCTGAGCGGCCTGTTACTGACGGCTTCTTTTCCCGTTCTCGGAAAAGGTGCCCTAGCCTGGTTTGCCCTGGTCCCCTTATTGGTTGCCTTGAGAAACCTGTCTGCTTTCGATGGTCTTCGAATCGGCTTTTTAACCGGGATTGTCCACTATCTGACCCTTTTGTACTGGTTTGTTCCTTTCTTGAACACCTATGGCCCATTTCCGGTGATTCTATGCATGGGCATTCTTTTGCTTTTGTCATCATATCTGGCAATCTATGTCGGGCTTTTTTCAATGGCAATCACATACATTGGCATGTCTATTTTCACACTGCTTTTTACAGTACCGACACTATGGGTTTCGTTCGAATTTCTCCGGTCCCTCATCTTCGGTGGTTTCCCCTGGGAGCTCCTCGGTCACACACAATATAACGCGTTGCACATCATACAGATTTCAGATATGGTAGGCGTTTACGGAATATCTTTTCTGATATTGCTGTCAAATGGGCTTCTGTTTCTGCTGTATCAGCATGTTACCAGGAAGGGTTTGCAAGGGCGGAAAACAGGCAATAAGCAGATATTAGTCTGTGTCCTTTTGGTCGGCGGCACGATCGGGGCAGTCTGGTGCTATGGTGCATGGCGAATTCCCGCGATAGAAGAAAGAATATCACGGGCACCGCATAAAAGAATCGCTGTTGTTCAGGGGAATATAGACCAGACCAAAAAGTGGGATCCGGCCTATCAGATATCGATCATAGAGAAGTATCTCGGCCTGTCGAAAAAAGAACAGCCGGTCAATCGACCGGACCTCATTGTCTGGCCGGAAACGGCCATGCCGTTCTACTTTGCAAACCACGTACCCCTGACAAAAATGGTTGTCGAGGGGATTCAGTCCGGCGCAACAGATATCCTGCTTGGAAGTCCGGCCTATACAAGGGACGAAAAGCATATTCAATACTACAACCGTGCATTTCTGGTCCGTTCCGATGGAATCATTGCCGATGAATACGACAAGGCACACCTCGTTCCTTTTGGTGAATATGTTCCTTTGAAACAATGGCTTCCCTTTCTGGGAAAAATGGTGGAACATGTCGGAGATTTTTCCAGTGGCTCCGCTGGCGACACACTCGACTGGAGAGGACATAAGATAGGGGTACTGATCTGCTACGAGCTCATTTTTCCTTCTCTATCCCGTGTCGCCGTACAAAACGGGGCCGAGTTGCTCATCAATATTACCAATGATGCCTGGTATGGAAAGACGAGCGCCCCCTATCAACATTTTTCCATGGCGGTTTTCAGAACGATTGAAACACGACGAGCGCTTGTAAGATCCGCCAACACCGGTATCAGCGGATTTATCGATCCGCTTGGAAGGGTAATTTCAGAAACACCTCTTTTTCAAGATGCCGTCATAGGAGAAGATATCCCTTTGATGAGCGGGCAAACACCCTATGTCCGGTTTGGAGATATATTTTCTGTTTCTTGCATTATCACCGCGATGATTATCATGTTGCGGGAACAAACAAAACGAATCAAATCGACCAGAAAAAAACTCAGGAGGAAATAGTTATGTCACTCGAGCTAAAACAGGCCATTAAAAATCTTGAACTGCAGTTGGAAAACCTGAAAGAGTATCTTTGACATAGAAGGAAAAGAAAAACGTCTAAAAGAAATCGAAACCATATTTGCAAGTGACGGGTTTTGGGACACCCCCGACGGCGCAACCGCCATCTTGAAGGAACGTACGTCCCTCACGGATAAAATAGAGATCTACGCCAAACTGAAATCAGACTTGGAAGAGTGTGATATTATGATAGACCTCGCCATCGAAGAATCCGATGAGGACACCGTTGACGAGGTAACCCGGTCCATCGCCGATATCCAGAACCGAGCCCGGGCTCTTTCCCTAAAACTCATGCTGGATGGGGAGGACGATGAAAAAAATGCCATTGTTTCCATCAATGCGGGCGCCGGTGGCACCGAAGCACAGGATTGGGCTGAAATGCTCTTCAGGATGTACACACGGTGGGTTGAGAGAAAAGGGTATAAACTCGATGTGATCGATTACCAGCCAGGTGATGAAGCCGGGATCAAAGGCGTCACATTTACGGCGTCTGGAGAATATGCTTTCGGTTACATGCGTTCCGAGAGCGGTGTGCATCGACTGGTCCGTATTTCGCCTTTCAACGCCAGCGGCAAGCGTCATACATCCTTTGCATCCGTCTTTGTCTACCCGGAACTGGACAGCAGCATTTCCATCGACATCGAAGACAAAGACCTGCGGGTTGATGTCTACCGTGCAAGCGGCGCCGGAGGACAGCACGTCAACAAAACCAGCAGCGCTGTCCGTATCACACACATGCCCACAGGAATCGTTGTCCAGTGTCAGCAGGAGAAATCGCAGCACCGGAACAGAGAAATGGCCATGAAAGTGCTGATGGCCCGCCTTTATCAGGCTGAAAAGCAGAAGCAGGAAGAGAAAAAGCAGCAACTTCACCAAAACAAAGATGACATTGCATGGGGTAACCAGATTCGGTCTTACGTGCTGCATCCGTACCAGATGGTCAAGGATCATCGGGTGAGTCTCGACATCGGAAATGTCAACGCCGTCCTGGATGGAGATATCGATCCATTCATCGAGAAGGTCCTGCTGTCGCGAAAAAAATAGCCCCTTTGTATCTTACCTGGCCCAAAGACCAGGTTTTCTCCAAATAAAAAGGAGGTCTGGTTTTCCGAAAACCAGATCTCCTTTTTTTTTGTAACCTTTTTGTCGTTGAAACGTTATTGGATTCAAGGTGAAGCTCTTCAATCAATTTTATATCGAACACAAAAACAGCTTGTTTGCATACCTCATGCGTATGACCGGTGACTACTATCTGGCATCGGACATTCTACAGGAGAGTTTCACACGCCTTTTGGATCGATATCGATCGAGTGCATGGTGCAAAGCACTGCTCTTTAAGATTGCAAGAAATGCAATGATCGATGAAAAACGCAAAAGTCGAGAGGGGAAAAAGCAGGAGTTATCAGAAGATCATGGTGCTCAAGATAACGAGCATAATTTAATGATCAGGGAAACTTACCGTGAGGTATTGAAAGCGTTGCAGGGCCTTGAACCATGGAACAGGATATCCTGAACCTGAAAATCAGCAGTAATTTAACCTACCGGGATATTGCCGGTGTTGTTGGAACCAGCGAAGCGAACGTCAAAGTTAAAATTCATCGCGCCCGGATTAAATTGAGATCAATCCTGAAGAACGAGGTGTAAAATGGACCCGTTAACCAGTCTATTCATCGATGACGAAATGAATATGGATGATAAAATTTCTTTTGTTCGTCATCTTAAAAATGATCCCGCCACTGCGGAGGAGATGCTCCATTTATTGGAACAGGAAATTCTCATTCGAGGGGAAGTCGTAACACACATTCCGGATAGCACCGTTGCAACCACAACCACATGGGAAAAAATATGGGATTTTGTGGTTCAACCTAAACGTATTATAACGGCATCCCTGGCAGCGGCAGCAGCTGTTTTGATTCTTGTCCTGTGGTCTCCTCAAATCACCCTTCAGCCAAATCGATTTGTTATTTATCGACCGGATGTTACCCGGGCTGAGATTACCGGCAGCTTCACGGATTGGCAAAGGGTTCCCATGAAAGCCGTGGGAAACAGCGGATACTGGGAAATTGTACTGGCGTTGCCGGAAGGTGAGCACCGATTCAGCTATATATTGAACGGGCAGGACAGTTTCACCGACCCTACCATATTGACAAGGGAACAGGATGACTTTGGCGGCCAAAATTCGGTCCTCCTGGTTGGAAACACGGTATGAACAGGCTGATCATCTACATGCTCCTCACCTTATGGGCTCTTGGGGGATGCACCACGCCTTATCAAAAAATAAAAGGGGATCAGGTGGTTCTATACATGAAAGATACCACCGCTCAGACAGCGTTCTTCGCGAGTTCGCTGGATGGTTTTCAGCGTCACCCATTAACCAGGCAGACAAAAAGCTCCTGGCGCATAAACTTGCCCGCCGGCCAGGAGTTCTCATATTTTTATATCCTGGACAATCAGCCGGTTATACCAGACTGCCCCTATAAAGAGAAAGACGATTTTGGAAGTGAAAACTGCATTTTCATTCCGGATTTGTAACCTTTTTCCATCCCATCCGTTATTATAACAGAAACCACAATACCAAGGGAGGAGAAAATGAAAAAGACACTATTGATATTGACAGCACTGATACTTTGGGTCTGTCCTGTCTGGGCGGATGGGAGAGACGATGCGCTACCCGAAAACACCAGTCTTCAGATAAGAAACAACATCCGGCAGATGGTTCGGACCGGTATTTCCCAGGACGATGCAACCCAGCTGACCCGTGCCATGCTGCAGCATCGCTTTCAGGAAAGACACATCATCCAGGCCCAGAATACGATCATGGAAACAATGCAATCAGGTCTTCCTGTCGAGCCGGTCATGGATAAGGCGTTCGAGGGAATGGCCAAAAACAAACCCGATGAAAGCATTGTTCAGGCCATGCAGATGACCCAATCGCGTTATGCCTATGCATATCGGAAAGCACAGGAATTGACAAAGGATCAAGAAACTCAAAACACTCTCGTGCTGTCAATTTCCCAGGGTATGAGAGCCGGGCTCCAGGATAAGGACATGGAACCTGTCATGGCACAATTACAGACCCGTATCCGTCAGATGTCACAAAACAAGGCGGATGAACTGTGTCTGCAGACCTTTTCAACAGCAAGGGTCATGGCCCGACTGGGGGTCGATTCGAACAATGTTTCCGATGTGGTTTCTCAGGCACTTCAAAACCAGCTCACCGCCAGAGAAATGAAGCAGTTGCGTTCGAATTTCAAAAGCCAGTCCCACGAGATGTCTCCAAATCAGCTGGCAAATCAGTTCGCACATGAAATAGGTAACACCGGTCAATCCGGTTCTGATCAAGGCAACGGAAACAACGGAAATAACAACGGTGGTTCTGGAAACACTTCAGGAGATTCGGGTGGCTCGGAGAGTGGATCAGACAATGCGGGAAGCGGTGGCTCTGACGGTATGGGCGGTTCCGGAAATGGTGGTTCCAATGGAGGTGGCGCCAATGGTTCTGGGGGAGACAATGGAAAATAATAGCACTGTCGACTGACAAGATCGATTGAAGATTCTTCACGGTTACATGTCATTCAACTCAAAGGCAGGTCCCAAAAAAGATCTGCCTTTTATTATCAAGACCGGAAGGGAAGTTCGGGCTGCCAGTAGCGTTTAAACGCCTGGCAGTTTTTGCGCCACTTGCACTTGTGACAGACGGCAATATGCTTTTTGGGATTTCCCTTGTAACGGGTACAAACGATGTAAGGGTCCGCGTGATATATTTTTTCAGCGTGTAAACGATTCATATCAGATTCCAGGCCCGGATGGCCCGACCATGGGTTTCCTGTTGTCGTGTTTTCGATCAATAACCACCAGCAGATGCCCTTTCTCAATTTCAATCTCAACTTTATTTTCCTTGAAGAGATTACTGATGCCCCGGGTGGTCCCCACCGGGAGTGTCTCTTTGTCAAGGGGAAACTCAAAACCGCCAAGCGATACACCTGCCGCCGGACCGGCCATTGGAATAAGGGACAGGATATGGCCGGGTTTTCCTTCCAGGTCAATTTTATGCGGACCGTGAAGACACAGAAGTTCATATTGACCTTCCAGGATTCTCACATCGATACCACGCAAAAATGGGGTCAGCAATATGAAAACATTTGAAAAGGTCATATCCCAACGAGCCCCCAGCGCACCCAGAATCACTATTTCACCGGCATTTCGATCGACCGCCATCTGGAGTGCCAGGTACAGATCTGTTTCATCTTTCCTGGCAGGAAACCGGTGAATTTCAATTTCCCCATGGCTGTGTGCTTCCAGGCTTGATGAACTCACGGAATCCATATCACCCACAATAATATGTGGTATCACGTTCCATTGTCGACAATGCTTGAAACCACCATCTGCGGCGATAATCAGATCTTTCTCCATGGACAGCTCAAATCCCGGCGGCCACTGGTTCATGATACCGTTTGCAAAGATCACAGCCTTCATGGTTTGGGTCCTTCTCTAATCAGAATGATTTCTTCGACATCGATCCACAAGGCCATTTCATCTCCAGTGCCCGGAGGTGGCTCCGTATTAGGCAGATCAAAGGCCAGCACCATTTCTCCGCCAACCACTATCTTGACACGATACTGTTGGCCTGAGAAAATTCGCTGTTGAACCGTGCCGACGATTTTGTGATACCGGGACAATTCCGGGCCGCCCACATGTTGTCTGGCTATTTCAGGCCGGATCACCACCGTGACGTTTTCATGGGCTTGCAAATGGTCTTCAGACATATCCAGTATTCCGATCACGGTGTCAATACCGCCACCGGGCACGGCCACACCTGAAAGCAGATTTTGAAACCCCAAAAAACGGGCAACAAACAGATGTTCCGGTTTCAAATATAAGTCTTGGGGGGTACCTATCTGTATGAGCTGGCCCTGGTCCATTACCCCCACCACATCTCCCATGGTCAAGGCTTCTGCCTGGTCATGTGTAACAAAAATAGCCGTTACATCCAGTTTCTTCAGAATCGACCG
>JASJGV010000323.1:0-7536 GCA_033791325.1 Desulfobacterales bacterium
TGTTCACCAGGATATCGATGCCCCCCCAGACTGATACCACTTCCCGGGTCAGATCTTGAATCTGCTCTTTGCTGGTCACATCTACCTTACGCCCCATCACCCGACCACTATCCGCATCCAGGGCAGTAGCCGCCTCGGTGACTGCCTGTTCGTCGATATCCACGATTACCACTTTGGCACCTTCATCAAAAAGTGCCTTGGCAATGGCATATCCCATTCCCCGTGCAGCTCCGGTAACAATTGAAACTCGGTTTTCTAAACGATTACGCATTATATACCCCTTAAAGGTTTAACGATTTATCTCCATTACAGAAAGAAATTCTTCTACAATCAGGTCAATAAATTCGGGATCATTGATATGAGCCTCTACTTCATTCAGGAGGATATGAGGTTTCAGATCCGCTTTCAAAGCTTCCACAAAAGCCTCATTCCCCTCAGGGTCCCAGTGGGGCAGGTTACGTCGATCAGGAAACGAATACCCTTGCAAAGGTATAAACACACGTGTCAATCCCTTGGCACGGTTCAATTTTTCAGCCACCAGTTTGCCCACACCACGGAGTTCTTCATAGCTGAGACGCACCAAGGTAAGATAGGAATTGTGAACAATCAACTTGCGGTCCCGCATCTCCGGTGTGAGTGTTTCCAAAGGGCCCAGTACCATGTAATTGATGCTCCCTGGAGCTATGAACTGGGGAATACCCGTTTCTCCGGCGGCTTCCAGACGATCTCCTCGAATGGCGCCATGCAGCCCCCCTACATATCGATCACCGATTTCATGCAGGTTCAAATCCAGAACGCCTTTAAATTCAGCACCACGGATCATGTCTTCCATGGCAATACCGCCGGTTCCGTTTTGATGAAATGTCACCACTTCAAAACCGTGGTTTTCAAGGATGGCCTTGGCGTGCAAAGCACCCGGTGTGGTTGTTCCGAGCATGGATAGTGCCACCGGGATGCACGGAGAACCCAAATCCGCGGTTCTGTCGTATAAAACCATGCCACAAATTGCACCGGCGGCATTTTCCAGAATACGACGGGTTAAAAAATTTAGTCCCTGCAAATCTGCCACAGAATGCATCATGGTGATATCTTTGGTTCCCACAAAAGGGCCAAATGTTGCCCGGCCGGATGCCACGGTGGAAACCATTAACTTGGGAACCCCGGTGGGTAACTGACGCATGGCAGCACATCCGATATCGGTTCCCTGGCCACCGCCGATGGATATGACACCCTGGAACCGCCCCTGCTCATAGAGTTCTTTGGTGAGAATCTCCGCCCCCCGGATCATATTAAACAAACAGGCACCCTTGTCACCGGCAGCAATCAAGTCCTCGAGTGACTTACCACCGCGGCGGGCAACCTGGTTTTGGTCTACATCCACAGGTTTGCCGGAAGGCGCCAGAATGCCCACATCCATTGTGAGAACTTTTACCCCCCTGGACTGCAGACACCTGATTAAAAAAAGGGCTTCCTGTTCTTTGGTATCAAAGGTTACAATCAATAGGACCGTTCTAATCATGGCTCAGACAATTCCCTTTACACACTTTGTAACAAGATGATGTTTCATTCTTTTACAGGAGATCTCGACGCCTTCAAGCGACACTGGTTTCATCCCGATTCTTCTTTTTCAAAATGGCATACATTTCACCCTCAATATCTTCGATATGATCGAACATATGCTTTCCGGCAAGTTCGGATTGTCCATTTTGAATGGCCTTAAATATCTTCGCGTGAAACGTGAGAGACCGTTGATGGATACTGCCACTCTTGCGCAGGACGTATTCCTGGGTTTTTTTCAGCATATCCTGGATTCCACGGGTAATTTCGATCAAAAGCTGATTCCGGCTGGCCTGGGCGATGTGCAGATGAAAATTATAGTCGTGATTTAAAAATGCATTTAAGTCCCCAAGGGTTTCCTTCATGGCATCCACATCCTGCCGTATCAGATCCAGGTCACCGGCTTCATGCCGGGTTGCAGCCATAGCCGCAATATCCGGCTCAATGATCTTTCGAACTTCTATCATCTCCAGGAAATTCCGATTTGCCCTGAACCTCTCAATAATCTCCCGGGGCTGCATACCACCGCTGACACCCTCTGCAACAACGGCCACCTTACCTTTCCGCTCAATGAACCCGAGATAGATCAAGACTTTGAGGGCTTCCCTGATGGTGCTGCGACCCACATTCATTTGCGTTGCTAAATTTGTTTCCGATCCTAAACCATCCCCTGGTTTCAAGGTTCCTTCCAGAATGAGGTTCTTGAACTGTTCTATGATTTCATCAGAAACAAGCACTCGCCGCATGGGTTTAAGGGGCAATCTGTTGGCAGCCAAAATCCTTTCCTCCATCCTTGTGTTTATCACGCTTTTCCAATATGATTGTCTGACAATATGACAGCCTCATACTTAATGAAATCCCCCTGCTTGTCAAGCGAAAAACACCCACCAAAACAACCGGCGGTAATGGTCGCTTTGACATCACAAACACGGGAACGGATGTTTTTTTCGAACGTGTTTTTAAGCGTTCGAACAGTTGTTCGAGGGTATTTGCCGAAACAGTTTCGAAACGTCATTCTGACAGGCGTTATGGATCCCCACGGGTAACCCCGTGGTCCCATTAAAATACCCGTCTTCGCTCTTCGGCTTCCATCTTCGCTCTTCGAGCTACGCCGAGACAAGACGCCGCGGTTATCCGCCTTATCCTTGGGGTGACATCGCGCCGTAACAATTAACTTATTTTTTTTTCATCCACGGGCATGCCCGTGGTTTTCTGCGAAGGCGGATAAACTTGAGGGCATCCCATGTTGACAAATTGCATGGCCTGCCATAATAGATGCCTGCCATATTCTCTGATAAACATGCTTATTGACACGGACATAGAAAGCACATGAATCCAAAAATCATCTTTGCGCTTCTGGCGGGACTCAATTTCGGAATTGTCTTTTTAAATATTCCGCCGGCATTAACGGTTTTGATGGACCTGTACGGTTTATCCTACACCGGTGCTTCGGGCTTGATGAGCGCTTTGCTCTGGACCCATGCGTTGATGCAGATCCCAGCGGGCATGCTGGCCGACCGCTTGAGTATTAAAATAAGCATTACCCTGGGTGTCGGTCTCATGGCCTGTGGTAATCTGTTGCCAGCCATGGCTCCCAGCTATGGTTTGGCCATTGCCGGGCGAATCATGACGGGTGTTGGCAGCGGATTATCCTTTGTGTCCGTGATGAAACTGATTGTCCTGTATAGTCCAATGGGCAGGCATGGTACTTTCCAGGCGTTTTTCGCCACCTGTTTTTCTTTAGGCAGCATTCTGGCTTATCTGGCAATTCCCGAACTGCTGACCCTGGGCTGGCAGTGGTCATACCTGTTACCGGGAATCAGCTGCATGCTGTTGATTCTCCTCTGGTCGTTTATAAAGCTGGGTGAACAACCGCACAGCACGGCCGTGCCCCTACCCCTGGGGCAAGTACTTCGAAAACAGACCGGCTGGATTCTTGGATGTTACCATGCTCTTTCATATGGATCCATGATGACCCTGGGTAACTGGGTGCCTTCCTTATTAGCCGAGGTCTGGGCCGATTCGACGGCCACCCAGCTTGTCTGGGGCGGTGCCCTAACGATGCTGGTCGGCGGGCTGGGTCGCCTGGCAGGCGGTTTTCTCATTTTAAAGGTCCCTGCGCTGAGAATTGTCAATGGATCTATTGTGGTGATCGCCATTCTCTTTTGGGGCCTTTATGCCATTCAAATTCCCACGATCACCCTGGTGCTGGCACTGGCTGCCGTCTGGTTTGCATCCCTTAATTTCGGGGCGATATTCGAACTGGTCTCCCGTACAGCAAATCCGGCTTCCCTGGCCACCACGTTTGGCTTCGTAAACTTTCTGGCCAATCTGGGGGCCGTCCTTTTTACGTTTGTCTTTGGTCTTGCCAAGGATATTAACGGTACGTTTTTTGGCGGGTTCCTGGTTATGGCCCTTGCCGCTGCCATAGCGTATTTTTTCGGGAAAAATGTATTGCGGCGAGAGAAGAATCTTAAAGATGATTAATTTGTAAAAAGTCCAATATAGACGGTTTTGTAAAAAGTTCAAATTCAAGGCGTGCAAATTTTGCTATCATGAGGCATACTTACTGTACGTTGAATGATTGCGAAATGCAGGACAACGCTGAAGTTGGGCTTTTTACGAAACCGTCAAACTTTAGCTCGGAAGTTTCATGATACACCCGGGTCAAGCAGCGTAAATCCGGTTTTTGAGTCATGGGCACGCACAGGTGAGCAATCGGTCAACTCAATCAAAATCACTTCCATGATGTGCCACACCTTGACCCCCGAGCGTATGCAACCGGTAACCGTCGACGCTTCTCGACCGCAGGCCATGTGCAGATGAAGTACTGGCTCACCCTTTTCATCTGGGAAAAGGGTGCCGACACCAGCAGCCTCATGCACATCTTTTAAAATATGCTCCATGGGTACGATGGGATATTCCCTTCTCCGGGCAGGTCCGGTAATCAGCCGGCTGTTTTTGTCGGCACCACCGACTATCATAACCGAGGCCGCGCGAATGGAATGCTCCCGGGAAAATTTTTCGATCTCCTCGTGTACTGTTTCACCTTCTTCCAGACGCATGATAAAAACACGTCCCAGTCCAGCTTGTGTGTATTTCATTGTATCTCCTGTCGGCTAATTTTTTTGGATATCAACACGTCCTGGACCCGTTGATATATCGATGATTTTACCGCGATCCAGTGATAACACATGGGTTATACAGGGAATTATTTCTTCTTTATGATGGGTGACATAGATGAGATGGGTGTCCGTACGTTCACCGATAATACCAAGAAGTTGCAGCAATCTATCCCGGTTCATGATATCAAGACCGTCACAGGGCTCATCCAGTATCAGCAACACAGGTGATTTTACCATGGCACGGGCAATCAAAACGAGTTGACACTGACCATGGGAGAGCTGTCCAAACTTTTGACCGGCAAGGTAGGCAATACCCAGGGTGTCTATCCATGCACGTGCCAGGTTTTTCTGTTCATTACTACACAATCGATAAAGTCCGATGGAATCAAAAAAGCCTGAGCAGACAACATCGAAAGCACTCAGATGTGTGGGGTAATGCGCCTGCAGTTCAGATGAAATGAACCCGATGTCTTTCTTAATTTCCCAGACACTCTCTCCGGATCCTTTCTTCTTGCCAAAAAGGTAGATATCGTTAGCATATGCCTGTTGGTTTTCACCCAGAACCAACTTAAGCAGGGTTGTTTTCCCGGCCCCATTGGGGCCCTGAATCATCCAGTTTTCCCCCTGATTGACAGTCCAATTCACTTTATCAAGAACCGTCACTTCATGGTATTTGACGGTGGTATTCTTCATTCGGATCAAGATGTGTCCGGGCCCCCCTTCATCCTGGGCAGAATGATCCGTGCGGATATGTTTCCGGATACCGGAAAAAACAGGCAGATGATGCGGTCTATCCGGCATACTGCTATCCTGCCGATACAAGCCATCCAGCATCTCCTTAGTTAACATGTCATCCCGTCTCCCGCGTTGGTAAACACCTCCGTTTTTAAGGAGTAGCACATGGGAAATATTGACCATGATTTCTTCAAATCTGTGGGTAATCAAAACCATTTGAATATGATCATCAATTAAACTCTCAAGCAGCGTCTTTAACGACCTGCGGGATTGATAGTCCAGGCCATCATAGGGTTCATCCAGTATAAGCAGGCGTGGTTTCTTTATCAAAGCTCGGGCAATCAGTGTTTTCGTCATTTCCCCGGAAGAAACTGAAAGGATATTTCGGCCAAGAATAGATTCAATTCGCAATTTACTTGCCACGTTACCCAGATGGTGACTGTAATCAGTGGTGTCGGGCTCTTGACGGTATGCACGGCCCAGGATGATATCTTCCACCGTTGTAACTTCATCAATGTTTCCACTGAAATCACGTGAGTCGAGTTGCAGGTTTTCCTTATCCATGATACCCCGCTGTTGCTCGGGCGAGACATATGCAATGGAATGATATACCGATTCGGAATCCTCTGTGCCGTAGTGGTGTGTAATTCTGCCTCCCACCACGGGTACGCTGCCAAATAGCGATTTAGCCAGCGTTGTTTTCCCGGCGCCGTTAGGACCTATTACAGCCCAGTTTTCTTCACTTTTTATCTGCCAGGATGTGTTCCTCAGATATACTTTATCCCGCAACCTTACGGTAATGGCATCCAGTGTAATTATCGGCTCATTTTTCATAATATTATGTGGACCATCACTAGATAGTGTCCGTCCAGAAATATGGATGGACACTATCTAACTGCCAGGACCTCAAGCCAGTCCTGAATCTCTACACCCGGAGTCTCAACGTTTTCCTGAGCATAAAATGCCTGTACCAATTTACCGGCATCGGCCACCGGCTGTCCGCTCAGACTTTTTTCAAGTTTTTCGATGGCATTCCTGGGAAAACAGAAATAATCACCCGAAAAGTGCAGGTTCTCAAAGCAGCCGTCCACCATGGCATATTCGGCCCGAATGAGACCGCCAGGTGCCTTGTGCATACGGTGCAGCATTTCAAACCCGGCACGAATCTTGATATCCCGCCCGGATGCTTTGATTTTGCCTTTTCGATACAGCCAGTCATCGTTCATGAGCTTATCCCGGCACTCATCCATTTTCGACTGCAGGGCTGCGTCTCTAACAGCAGGCTGCATAGGACCCAGAAGTGCCTCAAATTCTTCGGCCATGAGTCCGTTCAACTGAGCTTCATTCCATTGTCCGGCCGTTTCCTCTCCAAGCTCTCGCTGGATGGTTGTCAGATTCTCTTTGAGTGTCTGATGCACCTTGTCACGAAATTTTTCATCTGGAACTTTCAACACCCGGCTCATCATTTCATAATTGAAATCGACAATCAAATTGCCCACAAATACGATACAGTCACCGATTTCGGCAGCACCTGTTCCGGATATCTTGCAGCTGCCCGCCAGCAGGTCATTGACCGGTTTGTATGTCACCGGTATACCGATACGCTGGTGAACATTGATGATGGGCTGCAAAAATTTTTTATAGAATGTCGTCTTTCCTTTCGGAATAATGGGATTGTCCCGGTGTAAAATCAAGTGGAAAAAAAGTTGCCCGCCGTCCAGATATACAGCACCACCACCTAAATCCCGTCTGAACACCGGAATATTATTTTGCCGGCAGAAGTCCATATCTACTTCCTGCTCGACATCCTGATGGAATCCTATACATACATAAGGCTGGGCCGGTGACACCAGTGAAAGTGCTTCCTGACCCATATCCGCCAGGGCATGATAGATCAGCTGTGAATCCAGCCAGGGGACTTTCCCCAGATTGTACAATTTCATATTACTACCTCCATAGAAAAACCTGCCAGGCATCTCCCAAGACAGGTCCGTGAACCGCAATAGCGAGCGCATTCCCCGTAGCTTACTGCGGGGTTAGCGAGCGAATCTAAATTAGGCAGAATTCCTTACGGTCGAAGATTCCTCATAGCTTGCTGCAAGATTCAAGTGCCGAATCC
>JASJGV010000324.1:0-3344 GCA_033791325.1 Desulfobacterales bacterium
TGCCGTGCATTAATTTATTGATATTTTCTTGCCCATTGTTATAACATATCCCCTGAATTTTGACGGTTCAAAAAGTTAAGTCTATGTATACCCCAACGTTGCAAAAGCCGGAGGGCTTCAGAGTCAAGGCGTAAAGGGTGAAGAGTTGTGGTCACTTTACCGCGATCCCTTTACAACGCAGGATCTGAAATCCTCCGGCTTTCCCGACCTGTTGGGTCGTAGCTCGAAGAGCGAAGCCCAAAGGGTACACAACACGGAAAAATAGACTTTATCCTTCTTGTCCCGTCGTAGCTCGAAGAGCGAAGTCGGATGAATTCACCAGGAGTTGTATCCAAGAAATGGCGTTATCGCTATGATATTGGCCATAATAACAACATATTATATAATTTTTGCCATGTTGTTTATGCAACATTGGGGTCAACTCTTTTGGAGATGATCTGTTACCTGTTTTTCATACCCGTATTTAGGCGTCGGTATTTAGCTTCATAGTTTATATGATTCGGTGGAAGAGGTAATCTTTAACTATCTGTAATATCAGCAAAATAAATTATTTTGATTTCTTGCATGGTTATTGCATATACAGATCATCAACAAACTCAGAACACAAATAACCATAAAGGCTTTCGCATGAAAAAATATTTATTAGTGGGTTTAAGTTTTTCCTTGTTCTTCATAGCAATTACATCTGTTTCAGGGGCCGTTGATACGGGCTTTGATAAATCTTTTTATAGAATACTTGCAGGATCTATTGATATGAATCGTTTTGATCAAGCGACTGAACTGACCGCATTGGTCCTTTTGGCCACCGGCGTGGTAGGTCTTTTTAGTATCTCGAGAAGCAGGATCAAGAAGTAAGCACTTTTCACTTTTATCTCCTCCTGGACGGGCAGCTGTTGTGGCTGCCCTTTCTATTTTATTTGCGGTTTTCTCATTTGTGGAGGGGCGTGCAGGATCAGGGAACGTGCATCGTCAAGGATGTTGATTGCAGCGTGATTTTCGAAAGAAATATGCAGGCTCTATGCGACTTTTAGCAGTTCCAGCTTCTCTTCTTCAGGGATGAACTGGAGGGCTTCACAGATGTAGTCGATGTTGTTTTGAATGGCCATGCGGCGGTGCTGCCCCATGGGGCTGCCCTGGGCAAAAGATTTGGCCATGATGGCCAGGAGTTTGACACGCTGGTAAAAGATATGGTCCACTTCGAGCAGTTTATTGGATTCCGGGGTCGATCTGAAATTGTTGTAGTACCCGTTCCAGTCCACACAATCTTTGACCACGGTCTCGGCATTACCAGCAATGGCTTTGAGTCTGTGTTCTCCTAAAGGATAATTTCCCGTAAACGCTTTGGCCATGATGATTAACAGCCTGAGTCTGGAAAGAAAGACATCGTGATGCCGAATTTTTTTCATGTTTTGACGGGCTGCGCCGAATCTCTTCATAGTCGATTCCGAGGTATTGTCCAGTTGAGGTTGAAGATGATTCTATTATAAAAGAAATGGATGAAACTGTCAAAGGGTAAAATATAATTGTTAGGATGATTTTATTTACGGAAGATTGTTTCTGCTTTCAGGTAATGACTGCCGATATCTCTGCGCAGGTCGAGTCTGTTCCCTTCTAAATTTTCCCGGGGGATGACCCGTATTTTGCCATTGTCGAATGCTGCCAGTAGTTTTTTGCGCAGCCGGTCGGCGATGACACCGCGGGTCTCATTCTCCTTGATAGTAGCGTTTGCGTTGAGAAAGGCCACCCGGGTGCCGTCGGACTTGAAGATCTTTTTTTCATCTACCCAGGTCATTGCCGAAGGAATTATCTGGATCCCTTTTCGTTTAAAATATTTGGTATCGATTTCAAGCGGCTCGCCCTTGGTGCAGGACCAGGGATATCCCTTTTGGCCGTCAGGACCGCCCGGTCCTGTCATCAACGCAACACACAGAGATACCTGGTCCTGTCTGACTTCCGGGGTCACCGTGTCCAGGTTGCCCGCAAGTGTTGCCTGGATAAGAGCACCCAGGTTTCTGAGACGCCGGGCCACGGGTTGGACCTCGGGTTCTCCCGGACGGATGTTGATCTCGCTGACACGGATGCGGGTGGGATTCATGGCGCCGTCAAAAGAAACAAAGCATCCCGGGTATAGGATGGCAGGTCTCAGAAGATCTTTTTCTTTCATGATCTGAATCAGAGGTTCCGCAATGGTTCTGCCTGCCATTTGCATCAGTGCCGGTGTTTCCATGGGGTGGGGTGAGACCGCTCCGGTCCCTCCGGTAATGGGATTGTTTTTGCCGGCCGGTCCCTCGAATCGTTCGGGGTAGTCCATGGCGGTGGGCAGTATCTGGTAGTGTCCCTGACGATCCACAAGAAAGGTAAAACTGATTTCAACACCGGCCATGAGCGACTCGATCAAAAGAGGCCAGGTATTTTTTTTGCCAAAAAGCTTGCGGTAGCTGTCTTTGTAGTCTTTGATGAGCGTATCGTATACTTCCCTTATTTCCCACGAGTTCAGGATGATTCGGGCGCCCTTACCACCTGCGGAATAGGGGTATTTCAGAACGGCGCCGCCGAATTGCTGGATGTAGGCCAGGCATGTCTCGAGGATCGTATCATAATCCTTTGCATCGGTGCTGGCCCAGGCATCCGCCACCGGGATCCCGGCATCCACGCACAGGTTTTTACAGGCTATTTTATCGCCTTCGATGAAAGCAGCGGCGGCATTCAACCCGAGGATTCTGTTCCCGAAGCCTTCTTTTTCCACGGTGTCCACCAGGCCGTCAAATAGGAGTGCCTCAGGCATGGGGACGACATAGTCTACCATCCCCTGTCTCAGTGCTTCGATGATTGCAGCGGCATACCCTTCCACAGAATTGTCTTTGGTAGGGATGAAGGTAATTGGCCAGTTCATAAGCTCGGCATATTTCGGCATGGCAGGCGTTCCCCGGAAAACCATACCCTTGAAATTGTCGTCATAAAGATCACTGGTGGCTGTGGATACGACAAAGGCCCATAAAAGGGATCTGCCGTCAGTTCCGGCAAAGGCAATTTTTTTCATATATTTCTCTCGAGTGGCAGTAAGCGGAAAGCTGTAAGCCAAAAGCAACCTGCAGCTTATAGCTTATGCCTTACGGCTTGATTAATGTTCATCTCGACATATCAAGTGGTGCTGCCAGGGTCAAATGATAATTAGAAGCTATCTCAAAAACGACAGCGTAGCACCCAATAAAATCGTTTAGCGAATTTATGTTGAAATCGAATCCAGGATTGTAATATAAAAAAATATGTTCACAGGTTTCGAAAAAATCGTTGAGGAACGGATTCGCAAAGCCCAGCAGGAAGGTGTCTTTGATGAACTTCCC
>JASJGV010000325.1:0-3562 GCA_033791325.1 Desulfobacterales bacterium
GATGAACCGGGATTTCCACTTTGCTCCAACAATCTACGGGGAGTGCGCTCGCTGTCGCGGTTCAGGCTATACTGTATCCTGCCTCCTGCCTTCTGTGCTTCCTATAAAATTAAGGGTTTACATCGCGCCGGGTTCTCATTCGCGCCTTCATGTCTGCATCGTATAAAAAAGTCAAAGGCGAAAGAATTTTGATGATAGCGGGAATCGGGTCCTGTGTCGACAGAATGTCATAAAAGGTGTTCCGGGCATTGAAACGAAAAAAATCATGCATGATCCGGCTGCGATTCGGATTGAATATAAAGTGAAGCAGGTCACCCGGAATCAGCCACCTGCAGGCAATACCGGAACGATACGTTTCAACCGGGTCAAAGTGTTCCCCCATTGCCATCTTGTGCAGGAGAAGGGGAAAGTTGACACCCGCATGAATGGCCAGGGACAGCGAACCCCAGAACCTTGGATTTATTTCCATCAGCTTGGGCAAACCATCCCGGGGGTCGACCTTGAATTCAACCATGGCTACCCCGAACCATCCGATCTTTTCCAGGAGCGTTCGTGCCATGTCATAAATGTCGTCGTGTCGTATGCTGACACGCAGGGTGCTGGCGCCTCCCGTGACCGGATATTCCCGGAGCCGTTTATGGACGAATCCGGCTTTTAAGGAGGATTGCTCATCAAATAGAAAAGAAGCGCCGTATCCGTTGCCCTCTCTTGGAATGAACTCCTGGATCATGGGAAATGGAAACTGCTGATGAATGGTCTGGTATGTTTTCTTGAGCTCCTTTTGGTTTTTTGGATAGGCCACACCAACAGCGCCCGAACTGACCTGGGGTTTTATAACCACAGGATACGGAAGTATATTCGCGATGCCATCGAGTTGAGAGAGGTCCTGAATATGCCAGGTCCGTGGAACCGGTATGCCCAGTTGTTCAGCCAGACGGATGATATTGGCCTTGTTGCGTACCCGTGTGAGTTTGTCTTTGGGGGGTATCGGCAGATAGGTCAGCCGTGAGAACGTATCCAGATGGCCGGACAAAAGGTACGTGGTATCTTCCTCCATGGGCAGCAGCATCCGAAACGGCTTTTTTGCCAGCAGATCATGCATGAAATCCAGGAAGTTATGCGAGGACAAGCGCGGGGAAGGGTATGTAGTCTGCCTGTGGCAGTACCTGGAGAAGGCGGCCATGGATAAGCGCGTGCTTTCTCCGACGGTTACCCGTATGTGATTTTGTCCCAAAGCCCTTACGGCGGCAAGGGTCTTGCGCCAGTGTCCATCCGTCACAAACACATCAGAATAGGTATTTACCATTTCAGAAGAATACTGTAGGTTGTCTCAATTGTAAACAGGATTGCTGCTGCAATCCTGTATGACGCGGCTTTGCCGCTATTTTGATTTAAGCAAATCCAATGTTGGAAAAAGTAATTTTGAAAGATACGATTTGTGTGATCATACCTGCTTACAACGTTGCTGACACCATTGGTGATATGGTGAAAGGAGCTATGCGATATGTTCGGATGGTCATGGTTGCCGATGATGGTTCTGGGGACGGAACAGGTGACGTAGCACTATCGGTCGGTGCAGACGTCATCTCTATACAAAGGAACCGGGGCAAGGGCAATGCGCTCAAAGTGTTGTTCAAAGAAGCTGCAAAGCAGGGTTATACGACCGTGATCAGTATGGATGGTGATGGTCAGCATAACCCGGATGAAATACCCAGACTGATTCATGCCCACAGAGAGAACCCGGGAAACATCGTTGTCGGGTCGCGTATGCATTCCAGGGAAAACATTCCCAGGGCGCGGTACAACTCTATGCATGTGGCACGCTTTTTTATCTCACTGGCTGCCAACCAGTTTATCGAGGATACCCAGTGCGGATACCGGGTGTACCCCCTGGCACTGATTCAGCAAATGGCCTTAACCCAGGAAAAATATGTTACCGAATCGGAGATCCTTATAAAGGCCGGAGACATGGGGATCGCCATCGATTTTGTCCGGATCGGTGCTATTTATGGCGAGATTCACAGCCATTTCAGACCGGTGCTGGATGTCACGGCCATTACCGCATACATTATTTCCTATTTTCCGCTCAAGTTTTTTACCGAGGCCGTTGTTCCGGGAAAACTCAACACCTACACCAAAGGAAACCTTCGAGATTGGATTGCCCGGCATCGGCTCCTGGATAACCTCTTCAAAGTTGTAACGGCGGTCATCGGTATCCCGATGACGGTGATCTGCCTTCTGGGATACCATGGACTGCCCATCCTGTTGGGCGATAATTTTGTATCCATGCGAACATTGGGACATGGGTTTTATAAAATCACGCTGGCGGCCCTTTTTCTTCCAGTGATCCTGGTGGTCATTATATTTGAAAAGCTGTTCAGTTATATCGGTATCAAGTCGCGGTTTGTGGACGGAATTATCCAAAGATTTTATCCGCACCTATGGGGCACAAACTGATCAGATTTTTTAAATTTTCAGGCGGGACATCATGAATGCCCCTAAGCCCACTCAAACCGGGAGAATATCCGGGAAGATACAACAAGAAGCGTTCGAATTATTCTTGAATAAAGACAATGTGTTTGCTAAAGTCCTTGATTGTTCTAAAAACCCACGGAGACTTGTGGTTTCCTGATCAATTTCCGCTTTGCGGAAAAATGAAAACCATCCGTTTCACGGGTGGAGATCTACGCAACTATTCAATTTGTATAAATATAATGTGGACCGGTATTGTTGTGTTGACATGTGCTTGAATGAGGTAGAAATTGGAAAACATTGTTAATGACTCTGATAAATTATGTGAATTTTTAAAAGAAATGATCATCGATACACTCAAGTTGGAAGAAACTTCAGCCGAGGAGATTGATGATGACGCACCCCTATTTAAAGAGGGCCTGGGTCTTGATTCCATCGATGCCTTGGAACTCGTGGTGGCCATCGAGAAAGTCTTCAATGTGATTATAGAAGATGAAGACGTGGGCAAAGAAGCCTTTGGTTCCATCAGGATTCTTGCCGGTTTCATCCAAAGAGAATTCACCGGGACGGGCAAGAACACCATAAGTGCTGCCGGATAACGTAATGCATTGGTTTGAAGTTGAAGAAAAAGTTCGTTTCAATGAGGTCGATGAGTGGGGGATGGTGTGGTATGGGAATTACATGGCCTGGTTCGAAATTGGTCGCATGACCCTGCTGAAAAAATTTGATCTTCTACCCAGACAGATGGTTGATCTGGGATATCTTGCACCGGTAGTCAATTTGAACTGTGACTACAAGAAATCCGCCAGGACCGGTGATACGGTTGTCATCAGAACAACCGTGCTGAAACCGGAAATTGCCGCATTGATTTTCAAATTTGAAATATTGCACAAAGACAGCCGGGAACTGCTTGCCAGGGGAGAGACAACCCAGGTTTTACTGACCACGGATCAGAAAATGATATACCGGCTCAGTGGCACACTTGAAAAACGGATTGCGGTTCTGCTGAACGATTGTGCCCAGGGATAGCCACATAGCTGTTTGCTCTTAGCTCTTAGCCCGCCAAGAGCCAAATACCAAGAGCTAAAAG
>JASJGV010000326.1:0-4489 GCA_033791325.1 Desulfobacterales bacterium
TTTGGGCCTTGAACAGTAGTTCGATGACATAACAAAGCCATAGGCACCCGCACTCATGACTGCCAGAAGATCGCCTTTCTGCGCATCTGTCAATTCCCGATCAACAGCCAAGAAATCTCCAGACTCACAGATCGGCCCCACCACATCCGCGGTGATGGGATTTCTCTTGTTTTTCACCACGGGTTGGATAGCATGAAATGCTTGGTACAACGACGGTCGGATCAGGTCGTTCATACCGGCATCTGTTATGACAAACTCTTTGTTCCGACCCGGTTTTCGATACAAAACGCGGGTAACGAGGATGCCTGCATTGCCAACGATAACACGACCGGGTTCAAGAATCAGGCGATACTCCGTGGGCTTCAATATTTTTTGGATCGCTTTGGCGTACTCGTTTGGTTCAGGGGGGGACTCTCCCTGGTAGGAAATACCCAGTCCTCCACCCATATCAAGGGTGGTAATCGCTATGCCTTTACGCTTGAGTTCACCCACCAGGGACAGAATGTTACCCAGGGCATCTTCGAATGGTTTGGCTTCCGATATCTGTGATCCAATATGGCAATCGACTCCCAGAATGTTGACATGTTGTAATGTCGAAGCCATCTCGTAGGCCTTGATAGCCGTCTCCATGTCGATACCAAATTTATTTTTTTTCAACCCTGTGGAAATATAGGGGTGTGTCTTGGGATCCACATCCGGGTTAACCCGGATGGCGATAGGTGCAACAGTATCCAGCAGTGCCGCGCGTTTGTCGATGAGAGCCAATTCCTCAAGGGACTCCACGTTAAACATGAGAATGCCTTCCCGTAAGGCAAAATCAATTTCATCGACGCGTTTGCCTACGCCTGAGTAGACAATGCGATTCGGCGAAAACCCGGCTTTCAGGCCTTTAAAAAGTTCCCCACCGGAGACGATGTCAAGACCTGCCCCCAGATTCGCTAAAAGCGTCAATATGGCGAGATTGGAATTGGCCTTGGCTGAATAACATACCAGTCTTTCAACACCATCGAAAGCACTGTCAAATATAAGAAAATGTCGTTTAACCGTGGCGTAGCTGTACAGGTAAAACGGCGTCCCGACATCTTCGGCAATATCCTTTATGGAAACATCCTCACAAAACAGGGTATCGTCTTGATAACTGAAATGGTGCATCTTTTTATCCTTAAAATTCGCTGTACAAATTTATAAAACGCGACTTTGTCGCTCTTTGTTTATCGGAAAACAATCAATTCTCAACGTGAACGATATTAGAGTCGTCACCGTCGTGATTTTCCGCGTCATATAAAACGATTTTATAGGTGTAAGCAAACCCTTTATCGATGGTATCCTGAACCTGCATGGATCCGGAGCGGGCCGGGATCTTTCTAATCAGCGTAAATGTCAGTGGGCAGTCCTGGCAGGGTGTATTCTTTGGCGCCTGCTTCAGGCGAAACACTTTTACACCGGCAAAGGTATCGCTATCGGTGGCACCCTTTGGGGGAACGGACCAGGTCAGGGTGAGCTGATTGCCATCAACCTGGTAATGCAGGTCGCTCACAGCTGGGGGTTTTGCATAACCGGGTGCGATGGGCGATCCCTTGATACCGCAACCTGATACGCCAAACAGCATCAAGGTCGCCATCGTAACAACATAATACATGAACAATCGACACATGGGTTCATTCCCGAATCAGTTCGCGTCTATATGTTAAGCGCTTTTCTCACCTTCCGCTTTTGCAATCTCTTCTATCACATTCTGTTTGGCTGTACCACCAAAAGAGGTTCGTCTCTCGATCATCTGATCCATGGCAAGGTATGAATAAACATCACTTTCGATGAGAGATGAAAAGGTTTTCAGTTCTTTCAAGGAAAGCTCGTTGAGCTCCTTCTCCTGATCGATAGCAAAACCAACAGCTTTACCAACGCACCCATGTGCCTCCCGAAACGTCATGCCCTTTACGACCAGGTAATCCGCCAGATCGGTGGCATTGAGGAAGCCAACAGACGCAGCCTGTAGCATGCGTTCTTTGTTGATATGAATCTTCGGCAACATCTGAATATAGATATCGATGCAGTCACTTAGTGTATCAACGGATCGAAAGAGGGGTAGTTTGTCTTCCTGCATGTCTCTGTTGTAAGCCAGAGGCAGCGATTTCATCAATGTCAACACGGCCAGGAGATCACCAAAAACACCACCTGTTTTTCCCCGAACCAGCTCGGGGACATCCGGATTTTTCTTCTGCGGCATGATACTGCTGCCTGTAGCAAAAGCGTCCGGCATCTCAATGAAGGTGAACTCAGAAGAGGACCACAGGATGATTTCTTCTGATAACCTGCTGAAATGAACCATACAAATACTGGCATTGGCAAGAAATTCCAGAATAAAATCCCTGTCCGAAACAGCATCCATGCTATTGGGGGATACACGGCTGAATCCCAAAAGTTCGGCCGTGAAATGTCGATCGATGGGATACGTTGTACCTGCAAGCGCGGCAGACCCCAGCGGCATAACATCGATACGCCCCAAAGCATCCTGAAACCGTTCACCGTCACGCTTGAACATTTCATAATAAGCCATGAGGTGGTGGCTGAACAGCACCGGCTGGGCATGCTGCAAATGGGTATAGCCCGGCATGATCACGTCAATGTGAATTGACGCCATTTTAACCAGTGTGCCGCGAAGCAGGGCCATACGCGAAATCATTTGCCGTGTCATGTCTAACAGAAACATCCTTACATCCAGAACAACCTGGTCGTTTCGGCTCCTGGCCGTATGCAGTTTCTGGGCAACCTTGCCCACCTCCTGGAGAAGCCGGGTCTCTATATGCATATGGATGTCTTCCAGGGCGTCATCGAACAGAAAATCCCCCCTGTCAATCTCCCGCTTGACAACGCCCAACCCTTGAACCAGGGTTGCGGCCTCATCATCGGAAATAATACCCGCCCTTGCCAGGGTTTTACAGTGGGCGATACTCCCTTCGATGTCATATGGATACAAACGGCTGTCGATGTCGATGGAAGATGTGAAGCGTTCAACACTCCTGCTGGTTTTTTCAGAGAATCTGCCATCCCAGAGTTTTTCGGACATTTTCCATGCCTTTCAATCTGTCACACATAATTGTTTAGGAGTTATCCTGTTTGGATAGTTCGTGCGAATTTCGTGCTTCGGATTTAAATAGTTATTTCTTTAAGTACTTCATCCAGGCAGTCCACCAGTGCATCGACATCGGTCTCCTGAACAATAAGCGGTGGCGCGAACCGCAAGGTCGTTTCCTGGATACAATTAATCAGAAAGCCCTTTTCCATACAGGCTGTCACCACGGCATTACCCTTTATCTTCAGTTCCAAGCCAATGAGAAGTCCCACTCCGCGAACATCTTCAATAAGCGGGTGCTTTTCCTGAAGAGATTTCAACTTCTTTTTAAAATAGGAACCAACCTGCGCACTATGCGCCACAATATTTTCCGCATCCATGGTCTTGACGACACCAAGCGCGGCGGCCGTAACAATCGGCGTCCCTCCAAATGTGGTGGCATGCGCACCCGGGGTAAATGCCGAGGCGGCCTGTTCTGTGGCCAGCATCGTGCCAATGGGCAGACCGTTTCCGAGCGCCTTTGCCAGAGTCATGACATCAGGTATGATACCAAAATGCTCATATGCAAACAGCTTACCGGTACGTCCCATCCCTGTCTGAATTTCATCAAACACCAACAGTGTTCCAGTGTCGTCACATATTTTCCGGACCGCTTGCAGATAGCCCGGTGACGGGCAGCGAACACCCCCCTCCCCCTGGACAGGTTCCAGCATGACCGCTGCTGTATCGGGCCCCACTTTCTGCTTCAAGGCATGGATGTCATCAAATGCTACGAAGTCAAATCCTCCAAGTACAGGGTCGAAACCTTTTTTGATCTTGTCTTGTCCTGTCGCCGAGAGCGCCGCCATGGTCCTTCCATGAAATGATTGGGTCATGGAAATGATACGATATCGTTCTTTTTCACCACGATCATGGAAATACTTACGACACAACTTGATGGCAGCCTCATTCGCCTCAGCGCCACTATTGCAAAAGAATACACGGTCCGCAAAACTATGTCCCGTCAACCATTCGGCCAATTCTGTCTGGGGAACCGTGTAATACAAATTTGATACATGCCACAAAGACTCCGCCTGCTTTCGCAATGCTTCTGAAACAATCGGGTGCGCATGCCCCAAATTGCATACCGCAATACCGGCAATGAAATCCCTGTAGGACCGCCCTTCCATATCCCAGACGACACACCCCTTACCCTTTACCAAAACCACGGGAAACCGAGTATAGGTTTGCATCATAACAGCATCGGCCTTATGCCGCATTTCCTGACTTGTCATCAATCTTTCCACCTCAGTTGTAATTTATACCGTTTGACATAATAATGTTCCGAAAACCGGAATGACGACCGTAACATATTTAGTTGCCGAAGCAATAATGGTGAAACCCGAAAGTTGCGTTACAACAGTTTGCACGGCAAGA
>JASJGV010000327.1:0-4665 GCA_033791325.1 Desulfobacterales bacterium
CCATCCTTCTTCTTCCCCACGCATATTGCGGAGATGTTCCCGATCTTCCGCTGTGATTTCCCATCAGTGCTGTTTATGAATCAGGGGTTGTAATGGCAGGTCCGGTTCCAACTTGTCAGTATTTTCCACCGTCTGCTCCGGGTCTTCTCCGGAAAAGTCATCCCCCCCTAAATCAGGGATTTCAAAAGCTTCGCCGGTGTCGAAACCCACATCCTCTGCCTTATAAGACAGGCAAGGCAATTCCACCGCCCATAGGGCTGTGACAATATCGTTTTCTGCGTCTTTGGTGAGAACCTGATGTTTTTGCAGTATTTCAAGGAAGCTATGAATTTCCCATAGCGCTATCGATTGATGGAATTCAAGGTGATAAACCCCGTCTCGAAACAGGATGAAGGCAAGGTTTTCCTCGTTCATAGGGCCATCGTGTACCACTTCATTTTTGTAATAAATATTTTGCCGATCGATAGTTATAACAAGGCTCCCATGCTGATCGATAAAATTATCCAAACCATTTTTAAAGGAATTCAGAGAGGTTTGATATATGACGTGTTCAGAGGGATACAAGAGGATTTTTTTAAAAGCGCCATTGAGTGCAATTAAAACCTGTCGAGCGTGAGTCAGGCTGTCTCCAACGGACTCTTTGCCCGGGGGATCATTTTTTGTGATAGAGGTCATAAATGATAATTTTATGCGACAAAAGGAACGTTTGTCGGAGATTTTATGTTCTTGAAAAAGCAACAGAGCGTAATAATATACTTATCGGCCAGTTGACGATTTTCTTTAGTTATTTTGAACACAACATTCGGCACCTAACATGCCAGGAGAGTTTCGTTTTTACAGAATGGTGTCACGATTAAATGTCGAAACACATGATTTTGGTTTTATTTATCCTTATCGGTATGCTACATGCCAGAACGGAAGAGACGCATTCATAGCAGGAGCAAACAGATGATAGCAGAAATTCTTGCAACCGGCGACGAAATACGATCCGGCGCACTCGTCGATTCGAACTCCGCCTATATTGCAGAAAAACTCGAGGAAATCGGCATACCCGTCACCCGTCACAGTTGCGTGGGGGATGATCTTGAGGAGCTGATTTCGATTCTAAAAGAAATCTCAAAACGGGTGGATATCTGTGTGGCAACCGGTGGTCTGGGACCCACAGCAGATGACCTTTCATCGGAAGCCGCAGCATCAGCGGCCGGAGAATCCCTTGTACTGGATTCCAAAGCACTTTCTGATATCGAAGATTTTTTCAAAAGCCGCAAACGGGAGATGGCCGATTCCAACAGGAAACAGGCCATGTTGCCCCGTAGCGCCGAAGTCATGTACAATCCCGTTGGAACGGCACCAGGATTCAACCTGAAGATCGGAGAGTGTCTGTTTTTTTTCCTGCCGGGGGTGCCACATGAAATGAAGCGCATGCTCTTTCATGAGACGCTCCCCAGAATTGAGAAGATGCCGGAGAAATTGCAGGAGCACTGTCTTGTCCGGAACATTTCCACCTTTGGCCTTACCGAGTCCGCCACTGGTGAAAAGGTGGCCGATCTTGCAGATGATTTTCCTGAAATCAAGATCGGACTTCGCGCAAAATTTCCGGAAATTCATGTGAAGCTTTATTTGAACGGGCAGGACCTGACCACCATGGAAAGGAAACTGGCATCGGCCTCAGAATGGATTCTGAACCGGCTGGGAAGGCATGTCCTATCACTGGAAGGTGCCTCCATGCAGGCGGTGGTGGGGGATCTATTGAGGGAAAGGGCTGCCACCGTGGCGGTTGCAGAAAGCTGCACCGGCGGTAGAGTTGCCAATTGGTTGACCGATGTTTCCGGGAGCTCGGACTATTTTCTTTTTTCAGGTGTGACCTATTCCAACGCTGCCAAAGCAAAGATCCTGGGCGTTGCTCCTGATTTGCTGAAAAAATACGGGGCTGTTCACGAGTAGACCGCTAAAGCCATGGCAGAAGGCGCGCGCCGTATTTCAGGGGCCACTTATGCCATATCCACCACCGGAATCGCCGGACCCACCGGGGGATCTGACGACAAGCCCGTAGGGACCGTCTGTATCGGCCTGGCAACACCGGAAAAAGTGGAGGGAAAGCGCTTTCATTTCCCGTTCGGACAGCGTTCCATGAATAAAAGCATATTCGGCATGGTGGCGCTAAATATGCTGAGAAAAGAATTATTGAACCTTGCATGATATTTGATAAATAAATATTAGGATTCGAGGGGGCTATTCGCAGAGGGTAGACAGGATGTTCGGTTTGGACGCAGCCATAAGCGATAAGCAGTAAGCATAAAGCAGCTTAGAGCTTATCGCTTATGGCTTAGAGCTTTCTGAACCCTCAGACCCTGTTGTTTTTATTTGTATATAGGAAATAAGCTTTGATTATGTTTCTAACCATTTTATTCGGTATCTTCGTATTCTATCTCCTATTCACACTTCTGCTGTCATTTGTTGTTCAGCGAATTCCAAGAAATCCCATAAAAGATGAACCGGATTGGGGCAGGGTGATCGACACCAGAATACCCACCGCCGATGGTGGCTCCCTGGAAGTCTGGCGTGTCGAGCCTGACGGGGACTCTTGTGGTATCCTTGTTTTGGCACACGGTTGGGGCCGCACCCGGGATCGTATGGTTCACAGGGCCAGGTTGTTTGCCGGGCTCGGTTTTACGACGGTCATGCACAGCGCACGGGATCATGGCGGTTCCAGTAAACTGCGTTTTGTCAATGCGGTCAAATTTGCCGAGGACATCGAGGCGGTTCTGAAATGGATCAATGAACCCGTCAGTTTATACGGTCATTCAGCCGGTGCCGCAGGTGCTATCATCACCGCCCACCGAAACCCCGAAAAAATCAAACGGCTGTATCTCGAGGCAAGTTATGCTTATACCAAGGAAGGCCTGTTGAGTCTCTATAAATGGGCAAATCGATTTTTCGGAATAGTTTTTGGCCCCATGATCATTTTCTGGTGGAATCTAATATATCCGGGCGCCATGGTTCAGTACAGCCCGGCCAATCTGGCACCGGATCTTTATATGCCTGTGATGATCATTCATGGGGAGAATGACCAGCGATTTCCAGTTGCATTTGCCCATACCCTGAAGAACCGATTCCCAGTCGATAAGGTGGATATATATGTTGCTCCTGGCGTTGACCATAGTGATGCGAGCCATACACCCGGTTATCTTTCGTCCATCCGCTCATTTCTCAATCACTATGGTGAAGAATGAACGCTGAATCGATATTTGCGGGATGGGTGGTTGATGGAAGCGGTGGCCCTGCCAGAGAGAATGTCCTGCTGACTGTCAATGACGGTACCATTACAAAAATCGAGGAGGCAATACCAGAAAAGACCCGACAACAAGAAGTAACGGATTTTTCACACTGTACTTTGCTGCCGGGCCTGATCGACGCCCACATCCATCTTTTCATGTCAGGGACAGAAGATCTGGATATCAGGGAAAATCAGTTGACCTTAATATTTGAAGACGTTGCAGGAGGCATCCAAAAGCGGCTTGGGGATTTAATTGCCTGCGGGATTGTGGCATGCAGGGATGGCGGGGACCGACATGCGTACACCCTGAGGTATAAGAGAGATCATCTGACTGGGAACACTTTTCCAATTCAGCTAAAAGTAGCTGGTGCAGCCTGGCACCAGAGGGGCCGTTACGGTAAGATGATCGGAAAATCTCCGCAAGGATCTACATCTCTGGGCCAAAGCATTTGTGCAAATAATCAATTTGTCGACCATATAAAAATTGTCAATTCAGGATTGAACAGCCTTATACGCTTCGGTAAAGAAACATCCCCTCAGTTTGATGTCATGGAATTGAAGGAAGCCGTAGCCACCGGTAAACGTCTTGGTTGCAAAACCATGGTGCACGCCAACGGGAAAAAACCGGTTGAAATTGCCCTGAAGGCAGGTTGCCATTCAATTGAGCATGGGTTCTTCATGGGAGCAGACAACCTCAAGCGGATGGCGGATAAACAGATTTTCTGGGTGCCTACAGCCATGACCATGAAAGCCTATCGTGAC
This sequence comes from Desulfobacterales bacterium, assembly GCA_033791325.1. Classification (GTDB taxonomy): domain Bacteria; phylum Desulfobacterota; class Desulfobacteria; order Desulfobacterales; family B30-G6; genus B30-G6. Next base: position 4,040 of record JASJGV010000327.1, read on the forward strand.
ACATTTGAGCGTCGGAGAATAAATCCCGAAACCCGGAATCATTTCCAGAATTCATCCCTGCCACAAATCAACAAGATGACTCGGGTTGCTTCCCAAAACCTGGAGCACCAGCTGGAACAGATTCGACAGGCAAAAGAACTGGGGGTAACGATTGTACTGGGCACCGATGCGGGGAGCATCGGGGTTCACCATGGTAAGTCCGTACAGGAGGAAGTACGGTTGCTCGTGACGGCTGGACTTTCGGTCGCAGAGGCTATTCAATGCGCAACACTGAACGGCGCACGTCTGCTCGATTTGAATGATCAGGGCGTGATCGCCAAAGGGGCGGTGGCCACATTCGTGGCGGTGAAGGGTTCCCCGCAAGATCTTCCGGGCAGCCTTGACAGGATAGCGTCCCTTTATATAAGGGGTAAGGAATATCTCAAAGAGAATTGAACCGACATATGAATAAGACAACACCAATTCGAGATTCAGTTATGCCATTTACTCAGAGCACCCGCCTGGGCTGATGGCTCATAGGTTCTTTGCATGCGCCAGCATGTTTTTGTTGATAGCCACATTCATCCAGGGCTGAACCAAATCATGGTGTTTTTCAATAAAAGGAAGATATACAAGGACAAAGCTTC
>JASJGV010000328.1:0-9364 GCA_033791325.1 Desulfobacterales bacterium
CTGGCAGTGGGCCGAAGGCGCCGTGCCGCATATGGCCGGCAAGATGGTGCAAAGCGTACTGGAAGTGTTAAAAGAAAACGGTGTTGAAAAAGAAAAAATCGGCATCGACAACATGGACATGCCCATGCTCCAGGCCTTCAAAGAGGCCGGCGTCAACGTGGTCAACGGCTGGCCGGCCATGTCGGCTGCCCGGGTGGTGAAGACCAACGATGAGATAGAACTCCTCAAGCAGGCCTCCTCCATCGGTGATGCCGCCATGTGGAAGATCAAGTATGAATGGCTCAAACCGGGTGTGACCGAGCGCTACATCGAGGCCAAGGTGCATGAGTTCATGCTGAGAAGCGGCTGTGAGATTATCTATGACATCATCGTGGCCTCGGGTGGCAACACCAACCCCTATCGACGCTGGGCTACGGACAAATTGATCCGCCAGGGGGACCTGGTGATCGTCGACATCAACGCCGTGGGACCCTCGGGCTACTTTATCGATTTTGTACGCTGTTTCAAGGTAGCGTCTAAGATGACCCAGAAGGAAATCGATCTGTACAAAGAGGTATATGATTCCATGTATGCCGGTATGGACAAACTGCGACCGGGCAACACCACCGCGGATGTGGCGGCCTGCTTCCCCGAATACGACGATGACTTATACGGCACGGTAACCCTGCAGCAGTTTGCCCACAGCATCGGCATCACCCTGTATGAGGGTATGTGGATCTCCCGGGCCTACTCACTGGATTACCCGGCCGAAATCAAGGAGAATATGTATTTTGCCATCGAGACATTCGGCGGTCACCCCGGACTCCCCCAGACCACCCGCCTGGAGGAAAACGTGCTGGTCACCGCCGACGGACCGGTGGTATTTACCATGATGGAGCACATGGAAGAAGCCATGGTCTAAGATACAGGGAGAACCCATGAACGAGAAATGGAATAGCTTCGGGCTTGAAGATCGAGTGGCCATCGTCTCTGGTGCGTCAGAGGGCATCGGTCGAACCCTGGCCATCGCGTTGGCCGATGCCGGTGCCCATGTTGCCATAGCCAGCCGCACGCAAACAGCATTGAAAGAGGTGGCTTCCGAGATCGAAGCTTTGGGTCGTCAGGCCCTGGTTATTCCCACAGACCTGAGGGAGGTGGCCCAGATTCACACCCTGGTGGCCAAGACCCAGGCCCACTTCGGGAAAATCGATATCCTCATCAACAATGCTGCCTGGACAGCCACGGTGGAAGCCCTGGATGTTACCGAGGAACAGTGGGACCAGACCCTGGATACCAGCCTAAAGGCTTATTTCTTTCTGGCCCAGGCGGTGGCACCCATCATGATAGAACAGGGGCAGGGTAAAATTGTTAACATTGGATCCAACCTGGCGGAAGTGGCATTCCGGGGACGATCCGTCTATTCTGCTGCCAAGGCCGGTGTGCACCATCTGACCCGTGCTCTGGCAAATGAATGGGCCGCCAAAGGTATTCATGTCAATTCTGTGGCTCCGTGCATTACGGAGACACCCACGCGTCGTGAATTGCTCCAGAGACCCGGTTATAAGGATTGGGCCCTGGAGCAACTTCCCGTCGGACGTTGGGCCCAGCCTGAGGATCTCATCGGGGCCACATTGTTTTTGTGCAGCACCCTGTCTGATATGATGGCCGGCCACATTCTGATGGTAGACGGCGGCTGGACCATTCATTAATGAGGAAACAAGACGCCCTCTATATTTAGAACTGGAATATCCAATAATAAAATCGCAGACGCGATTTTATAAAACGCGACTGTGTCGCTACTTCACGAAAGGAAATGACACAATGGAAAAAACCTATGTTGTACCACTCAAGGACGCCGTAACCGGCGTACTGCATGGCAAAGCCGGCACCTTCAGGGTGCTTATCGATGAAGACATCAGCGGGGCGAAGCATTTTTCCCTGCTGGTAAACACCATGAATGCCGGTGTTGAAGGCTCCTGGCACAAACACGATGACAACGAACATTGCTGGTACATCCTGTCCGGACACGGCACCATGTACATCGCAGACGAATCCTTTGAACTCGGACCGGAAATGGCGGTCTTTGCCCCGGCCAACACCATGCACAAGATCGATGTGGGCCCGGATGAGGACCTCACCTATGTGTTGGTCTACGCACCACCGGGACCGGAAAAACTTCTAAAAGCACATGGCGAGCACGCCTTTGACGCAAAATAGTATCTGAAAGAGTAAAAAGGGCCAGCAAAGATGGAATCCAGACGTCTGGAAGGAAAATGTGCTGTCATTACCGGTGCCGCCGGGGGAATTGCTATTTCCACGGCCTTAGCCTTTGCTGCGCAAGGAGCCACGGTCTCCCTGACAGACATTGATCAGGCCGGTGTTGAAAAAGCCGTATCAAAGGTTGTCTCCAACGGGGGAAAGGCCAGGGCTTTTGTCATTGATATCACCTCCCGTAAGGAGGTCGAAACGCTGATGTCCAGCGCCGATGCTTTCATGGGGGGCATTGATATCCTGGTGACCTGTGCCGGCGGATACAAGACCTATGCCGGATTCGAAGACATCGGTGAAGACGATTGGGACCGGGTCATCGATGTCAATCTGAAAAGCGTCTACCTGTGCTGCAAAGCCGTACTCCCTTATATGAAGACCAGGGGCTGGGGGCGAATCATCAACCTGGGGTCACTGGCCGGTCGCAGCACCAGCGCCGGCACCTCACCCGCTCACTATGCCTCGGCCAAGGCAGCGGTGTCCATGATGACCCAGTATCTTGCCAAAGACATAGGGCCGTACAATATCACCGCCAATACGATTGCGCCGGGTACCACCATGACCGACCGGGTGAAAAAAATGCTGACACCCGAAAAAAAAGAGATGTTTACCAAAGCCTGTCCCCTGGGTCGACTGGCGCAACCCGAAGAAATTTCAGATGTGATCACATTTATGGCCAGTGATGAAAGCCGATATATCACCGGGTCAACCATCGATGTAAACGGTGGCCGGTTAATGCTTGTATAAATGCTCGCTAATAGACAAATTGGGAGTGATTAATTTTGCACTTCCAGTAACAGGATAATACCCATGTCAGTAAGATCACAAGTAGTCGTCATTACAGGCGCCGGATCCGGTATCGGAAAAGCGTGCGCGTTAAAATTCGCCGATGCAGGGGCTTCTCTGGTCGTCGTTGACCGCGACGATGACACCGGGCGGCAGACCGTAAACGATTTACAAGACATGGGGGTTGAAGCTGTCTTCTGTCACGCCGATGTGTCTCGTGAACAGGATTGCACAGGCTTTGCTAACCAGGCAATGGACCGCTTTGGTCATATCGATGTCCTGGTGGCCAATGCCGGTATCCGGGCATTCGGAACCATTCTGGATGCCACCGAGGACGACTGGGACCAAATGCTGGCCGTTAACTTGAAGGGTGTCAACTTCTCATGCAAGGCGGTGCTGCCAAAAATGATCGAACAAAAGTCAGGCGCCATCGTTCTTATCGGATCTACCACAGCCATGACCGGACGAACAAATATGCCGATTTATGATGTGACCAAGTTCGGTGTTCTGAGTTTGAACCGCAGTCTGGCAGCAACATATGGAAAATTTGGTATTCGTGTCAACACCATCTGTCCTTCCAAAACAATTACCGAATTTCATCTTAAAAAAGCCAAAGCCCAGGGAATATCTCCAGAAGCGTTCCGTGCCCAGTTTGAAGATTATGGACTGCTGGGCCGGGCAGGCGAACCCGAGGAAATTGCAGCGGCCGTATATTTTATGGCCAGCAAAGAGGCTTCGTTCATCACGGGTCAACACCTCATGGTGGACGGTGGATATTCAATCGGTGCAAAACCATTTACCTAACCCTAGGGTGATCACATGTGAACCATGCACCGGAAATACGCTTATACTAAGCCCAGGTACCACCAACACTAATTTTAACAAAGATGAGGAGGCATTATGAAAAACACCATTAAAATCTTATCCTTTTTAACCATTTGTTGTTTCGTTGTTGCTGGATTGGCCAACCAGGCTGCTGCCGAGTGGCCGGACAAACCGATTACCGCTGTCATTCAGTACAAAGCCGGTGGTGGGACAGATACCATGACCCGCGCTTATTCAGCTGAGATGGAAGCACCCTTGAAAACCACCATCAACGCCGTCAACCGCCCCGGTGCCCTGGGCGCTTTAGCCATGGATTTTGTGTGGCAGAAACCATCCGACGGCTACTGGTGGCTGGGCGGGTCCAACTTCGGTAAGCAGCTGCGTGTCATGGGTCATACCAAGTTGAGCCCCTGGAAAGACTGGCAGTACTTTAAGGCCGGCAATTCTATCCAGGGTTTTGCCGTAAAAGCAGACTCTCCTTTTAAAACACTGGGAGATTTTATTGAAGCTGCCAAAAAGAATCCGGGCAAATATAAGATTTCAAACTCGGGTGTCGGCGGACTCTGGGCCGAAGGCATCTCCATCATGGCGAGTGTGGCCGGTATCGATGTAAAACAGATTCCCTATAAGGGGGGCGCACCAGCGGCATTGGGCTGTCTGCAAGGGGAAGTCGATGTGGCCGGCAGCGGTCTGCACGAAACCATCGAATTCATTCGGGCCGGGAAAATGAGAAATCTGGCTATTTTTGCCAAGGACCCCATCACCCTTAAAAACGGCACCGTCCTGCAGCCTGTGGGCAAATATGTACCTGCATTGGAAGCAAGCGCACCCTTCGGCGGTTACTACACCCTGGCCGTCAAGCGGGATGTACCCGCTCCGATTATGAAAAAAATTGCCGCAGCATTTAAAACGGCATGTAATTCCGAAAAATTCGAGGGTATGCTGGCAAAGAAATTCTTTTTGAAGGATGTACTGGTGGGAGAAGCTGCCGACAAGGCTGCCGCCCGTGCAGAAGCTGTTACAGCATGGTTGCTGTGGGACTTGAAAGTTGAAGGCGCCAAAGTCAATCCTGCCGATGCAGGTATTCCCAGACCGGAAGATTTCGACAAATGGTGGCCACCTCAAGGTTATAAGCCCACAATGTAATCAAACCAAAATCATCGTGTAAGTATTATTTCACCTGGGCAGCGCCCGTGAACTTCTCTGAATTTCATGGGCGCTGTCTAAACACAAGTTAACGTTATCATAATAGGGGATCCTTATTTTGGAGCTACCTGATCAAGAAATTGAAAACAAACACTTTCGAATGGCAAGCACAGACATTGTCAGTTCTTTGATCGTCATGGCGGTGGCCGTCATCGTAGCTATTTGGTCCTTTAGAATGTCAATACCCTCCGGATGGGCGTCTGCACCCGGTCTGGTGCCACTTATGTTCGCCGGCACCCTGTTTTTGATGGGTCTGGGTCTTTTCATATCAGCGGTGCGTCACAATGGCCTTACAATTTTGCGAAATCGACTGGCGTCCTTTTCTGGTAAAAACTTTTTTCATGACACACAGACAAAACGGTCCCTATGGATTATCGTATTGACCGGTGTTTATATGTTAATTCTAACCGGCCGCCTTCCCTTTGAAATTGCAGGGTTTCTGTTTCTGTTCAGCACCTTTACCGTCTTCTGGAAAAAAGGTCGCTGGCTTAAAATTATTGTCGCATCCATTGTCATTCCCTTCTTTTTCAGTCTGACATTCAGATTTTTGTTCTCGATATTATTACCCGGAGACTCCATTTTCGACTACCTTTTTTAGAGGCCATTGTATGTATTCATTTTTCACTGCATTTGATCCGTATCTGATGTTGTTGTGCTTTTCCGGCGCAGCCATGGGAATCATATGGGCTGCCTTGCCTGGTCTCTCCACCACAATGGCCATGGCCCTTCTGGTGGGGCTTACCTATCGTATGCCCACCGAAATGGCCATTATTTTTATTCTGGGCACCTTTACCGGTTCGGTTTTTGGTGGAGCGATTTCAGCGGTTCTGATCAATATTCCCGGCACACCGGATGCAGTGCCCACCCAGATGGCTGGATTTCCCCTGGCCAAGCAAGGTAAAGGCGGGCTTGTGCTGGGTATGTCCATTACGGCTTCCATGGTGGGCAACTGGGTCGGCATACTTCTTCTGGTCACCTGTGTCAGTTACGTGCTGGACATCGCCCTGAATTTTGCATCCTGGGAAGTTGCCCTTCTGGCGCTCTGGGGTATTTCCATCAGTGGTACCCTGACAGCCGGAGAAGCACCGGTTAAAGGCTGGATATCGGGTTGGATGGGTGTGTTGATTGCCATGGTGGGCAGGGAAGAAATTCACGGTATCGAGCGCTTTACCTTCGGCAGCCAGGAGCTCCTTTTAGGTATCCCCTATATACCGGTACTCATCGGTCTCTTCGGCCTGACCGAGATTATTATGGTTCTATCCCAACCCCACCCATACGTAATTCCACAAAAAATCGGCAAGATATTCCCGCCCATAAAAGAATTTTTAAAATACTGGAAGAGCATTTTACGCTCGTCCATCGTGGGACTCATCACCGGCATTATCCCTGGAGCCGGAGCCAATGTGGCCACCTTTGTATCCTACGGCCTGGGTGAACGATTTACCGGCAAACGTTTTTCCAAGGGCAGCATGGAAGGCGTGATCTGCTCGGAAGTTGCCAACAACGCCAATATCGGTGGTGCCCTGCTCCCCTCGCTGGTACTGGGTATTCCCGGCAGCGCCACCGTGGCTGCTTTTTTAGCCGCATTGAACCTGCACGGTATCGTGGTGGGGCCCACCATTGAATTGGAACAGCCGGGCATCATGAACTTTATGTACGGCACCTCGATCGTGGCCAATATCGGTATGTACATCTGCGCATTCCTCCTGATCAAACCGAGTGTCAAACTATTCTCTTTACCCCGGGAACTCCTGTTGCCGATCATCGCACTGCTGTGTGTTTTGGGTTCTTATGCCCAGAAAATGTCCATGTTTGACATTAACCTGATGTTTGGCTTTGGCTTATTGGGCTTCTTCATGCGCAAAGCCGACATACCCATCGGACCTATGATTCTGGGTGTTGTTTTAGGAAATATGCTGGATCAGAATTTCAGGCGTGCCATGGTTATCTTCGAAGATGAAAACATATGGCAGGTCTTGATCGATCGCCCCATGGGAACCGTCTTAATCATTATTGTCGTGTTGACATTTATCAGTGGCATCTGGCCGAAAAAAAAGAAAAAACGCAGTCTTGTGGGTCAAGATAAAAAGCAGACAACTGAATAAATAACTGAGGAGATAATTCGAAAATGACACAAAAGAGCAAAGAAATCGGTTTGGCCATTGTTGGCTGCGGCACCATCGGGCGCATTCGCGCCATGCTGGCACAAGATTACCCGGCTGTCGGGTGGTTGGGTCTGTGCGATGTCAAGGAAGATCTGGGAAAAAAGCTTGCCGAAGATGCCCAGGCTGATTTTTTCACCACCGATTTCAGAGAACTTCTCAAGCGTCCGGAGGTCAATGCCGTCATAATTTCCACGGATGAAAACTTCCACGTCGATCCGACATTGGCAGCCATAGAGCAGGGTCACGATCTCTTCATCGAAAAACCCCTGGCAACCGATGCAAAAGAATCCTTGAAGGTACTCACCGCCATAGAGGAAAACGGCGTAGACGCTGTCATCGGCTATACCAACCGCTTCCGCCGACGTTTTCTGGCTATCAAAGAGCGTCTTGGCAGCGGTCAAATCGGTGAGGTGACATCAGTGGTCACCCGGGCTTTTATGAACCGTATGGTGCCCATTGCCACCACCCGACGCACGGATCAACGTAAAAACCTGACACCCATGGTTGTCTCCGGTACCCACAGTCTCGATATGAGCATGTGGCTCATGGAGGGTAAAAGCCCCGTCTCCGTTTATGCCCAGTCCATAGACAAGGCCCTGGCCAAATACGGAACCAAGGATTCCACCTTTGGTATCTTTACCATGGATGACGGCACCATCTTCAGCATGAATATCAGCTGGGCCCTGCCGGTGGTGTGGCCCGGAGCCGTTTATGGGCTGGAGATCGGCATTGTCGGAACCGAGGGTGTTATCGATGTGGAAGACACCCATCGAGACCTGGTCCTGGCGTCTGAAAATCCCCAGGGCGCCGGATACAAGCCGGAGGGCTATGAACCCGGATTTCAACGACACGTGGATTTTCTCACCAGTTATCCCCCAGGGGACATGCACATCGGGCAGCTCTGGGGACCCATGCGGGAGGAAACCAACACCTGGTTTGCCCGTGTCTGCATGGGTCTCGACTCACCCCACGCCACCGCTGCCGATGGCCATCGCAATCTTATTCTAACCATGGCCATGGATTTATCTGCAGCACGTGGCGAATTGATAAAACTACCCGTAGATCTTAATGAATTCTACGAATGATTAAACGGTTAAGAGACGTGGCACGACACCTGCCACTTTTTTACTGGACACAATCTACCAAACGTGCTCGATCCAAATTTGGTCGAGCACATTCTGTTTTAACAAAAAAGCAATTCTTGAGGCGCAAAGATGCAGTATGAAATGCCTTCCTGTGGAGGATGCCGAACATGTGAAATGGCATGCGCATTTCTCTTGACCGGAGAATTTGCACCCTCTCAATCGGCGATTCATATTCTCGAATGTACGGACGTTCAGGGGTATGTTGTCACCCTTGCACCACCAGGAAAAACGGCACTGCCTTGTCGTAATTGTTTGAACAAAGGAACCCCGCCCTGTGTTCAGTATTGCGAAAAAGACCAGGATTTAATTCAGTTAATCGAACAAGGAGTTGCCGATGAAACCTAACGATGCCCCTTTTGCCTACGCGGGCAAATTTTTAAGGGTCAACTTAAGCAATGGTTCTGTAAACGTTGAATCAACGGCCCCATATGCACGTGAATGGCTCGGTGCATCCGGCATAGCTATTAAAATTCTCTATGATGAGCTACACGACTGGGTCACCCCCTACGACCCGGCCAATAAGCTGATTTTCGCCGCCGGTGCCATGGTGGGCACCACCGCCCCCGGGGCCTGCAAAAGTAATTTGAGTACTCTGGGCCCTGTTACAGGTGGATGGGCCAGTGGACTGAGTGACAGCCATGCCGGGGGCCAACTCAAATGCGCCGGCTACGACATGGTGGTGATAGAAGGCCGTGCTTACAAGCCGGTCTACCTCAGAATTTTCGATGAGATTGTTGAGATCTGCGATGCTTCGGAGCTATGGGGCCGGACCACCTGGGAAACATTGGACATACTGCGGAAACAATATGACGATCCGAATCTGCATGCACTTTCCATAGGCCCGGCGGGTGAGCATCTGGTGCGAGGGGCTTGTGTTATCCAGGACAAGGGTCGTGCTTTTGGCCGATGTGGATCCGGTGCCGTCATGGGAAGCAAGAATCTGAAAGCCATTGTTGTCAAAGGTACTGGAGGTGTTAAAATTGCCGATCC
>JASJGV010000329.1:0-8101 GCA_033791325.1 Desulfobacterales bacterium
AGATTCTATGATTCCAGGAGTCCAGGGTTCGAGTGAAGTACTTAAAAGAAAGGAGCCAGGAACACACATGGCTGAAACAGATAAAGACGATTTAATCAGTATTATTGAGGACGACGGGTTGGAGGAAGAGATTCCCAAAACACTACCCCTGATGCCGGTACGGGATGTCGTCATTTTTACCGATATGCTGCTGCCGCTTTTTGTCGGAAGAGAGAAATCAGTACGTGCTGTAGAGGAGGCGGTTTCCAAAACACGCTTTCTGCTGGTGGCCACGCAGAAAGAACCCGGTATTGAGAATCCCAAAGAAGCCGAAATCTATACAGTCGGGACCGTGTGCAAGATTTTGCGTATGCTGAAACTGCCGGATGGACGGGTTAAGGCGCTTGTTCAGGGGATTGCCAAGGCAAGAATCAAGAAATATGTCCGCAAGCGATCCCTTTTTCGGGTCAGCATCGATATTTTGGATGAAGAGCCCATGGAATCGCTCGATCTCGAGACCAAGGCGCTGATGCGTATCATCCGTGAACATTCAGAAAAGATTTTGGCTCTGCGTGGTGAATTGACGGGCGATGTCAGCGCCATACTTGAGAGTATTGACGATCCAGGGAAGCTGGCCGATCTGGTTGCTTCCAATTTGAAGTTGAAAATCGATGAGGCCCAACAGCTTCTAGAGCTGGTTGACCCCATCGAGCGACTTCGGAAGGTTAATGACCTGATCGCCAAGGAGCTGGAACTTTCCGCTATGCAGGCAAAGATCCAGTCAGATGTCAAGGATGAGATTTCCAAGAGCCAGCGGGACTATTTTCTTCGAGAACAGGTCAGAGCCATACACCGGGAACTGGGTGAGCTCGATGATAAGGGCAAAGAGGTTAAGGAATATAAGGTCAAGATCAAAAAAGCGAAAATGTCCAAGGAAGCCAACCAGGAGGCCTTGAAACAGCTGAAACGGCTAGAACAGATGCACCCGGATTCTGCCGAGTCCGGTGTAGTGAGATCCTACCTGGACTGGCTGGTGGAAATACCGTGGTATAAATCCACTAAGGACATGATCGATATTGTGAAGGCCAAGGAAGTCCTTGACAAGGATCATTTCGGACTAGAAAAGATCAAGGACCGAATTCTGGAATACCTGAGTGTTCGTAAGCTCAACAAGAAAACAAAAGGACCCATCCTTTGTTTTGTGGGGCCACCAGGTGTTGGGAAAACATCCCTGGGCCAGGCCATCGCCAAGGCCATGAAACGGAAATTTACACGGGTTTCGCTTGGGGGAATCCGGGATGAAGCTGAGATAAGGGGCCACCGGCGGACATATGTGGGTGCGCTGCCTGGAAGAATTCTTCAGGGTCTCAAACAGTGTGGAACCAAAAACCCGGTTTTTATTCTGGACGAGATCGACAAAGTAGGTTCGGACTTTCGGGGTGATCCATCGTCAGCACTTTTAGAGGCGCTCGATCCGGAACAGAATAACGCATTCAGTGATCACGACCTCAATCTTCCTTTTGATCTTTCGAATGTCATGTTCATCCTGACCGCCAATATGGTGGATACCATCCCTTCGGCTTTGCTTGACCGTATGGAGATACTGACACTCTCCGGGTACACGGAAGAAGAGAAAATGGTCATTGCGGAAAAGCACTTGCTGGAACGGCAGATCAAGGAAAATGGCCTGCGAAAGAATCAGCTGTCTCTGAGTTCCGGGGCGCTGGAGGACATCATCAAGGGTTATACCTCCGAGGCCGGGCTACGGAATCTGGAGCGTGAACTTGGTTCGCTTTGCAGGAAAGTTGCCCGTAAGATAGCCGAAGGTGAGAAAAAACCGTTTAATATTACCCGGGGCAATCTACACCGGTATTTAGGGGTGAGAAAGTTTTATCCCGAAATGGATCAGGAGGAGAGTCAGGTAGGATTATCTACCGGTCTGGCCTGGACTCAGGTGGGAGGTGAGGTTCTGTATGTCGAGGCTTCGCTTATCGGCGGTAAAGGCGAACTGATCGTTACCGGTCAGTTAGGGGAAGTAATGCAGGAGTCTGCCCGTGCCGCGTTGAGTTATACCCGGGCAAATTTCAAGCGTTTCGGCATCAACGAAGAGGCGTTGGAGAATATTGATGTTCACATCCACGTGCCGGCAGGCGCTATTCCAAAAGACGGCCCATCAGCAGGGATTGCCATGGCAACCGCTTTGATTTCGGCTTTGTCGGGTAAACCGGTGGACAAGAACGTGGCCATGACCGGCGAAATCACGCTCCGGGGCAGAGTGCTCCCCATTGGTGGCCTGAAAGAAAAAGCGTTGGGCGCATTGCGGGCCGGTATTAAAACTATCATTATACCGGAAAAGAACAAAATGGATCTCGTGGATATTCCGAATCACGTCAAACGAAAGATTCGTTTTGTACAAGTACGTCAGATGGAGCAGGTGCTCGAAATAGCATGTGGCATGGGAAAGCATGAAGATATTGTCAGTTGACACATCTACGCCTACTTGTACCGTGGGGGTAGTCAACGGTGAAAGGATTCTGGCGGAAACTGTTGATTCGAGCGGTCAAACGCATGCACGGCATCTTATGGGCATGATCGACAGCACCATAACGGGATCCGGGATTACTCTTCAGGATATCGATGGCTTTGCGGTTGTCACGGGTCCAGGTACATTTACAGGGCTGCGTATCGGGATAGGCACCATCAAGGGCCTGGCCTTTGCATTATCAAAACCCCTTGTGGGTGTTACCAGCCTGGCCGCCCTGGCTGCCCAGGCGGATCTGTCCACAAAATGGGTTTGCCCGGTGATGGATGCCCGTAGAAATGAAGTATACTACGGCCTTTACGTATCTGAAAAAGGGGAATTGGAGCAGGTCGGTATGCATCGCGTGGCCCCGCCGTCGGAGCTGGTTAAGCGCATTCACGGGACCTGTCAGTTTGTCGGAAATGGCGCTCGCCTTTATCGGGATATGTTTGATGCGGCCCTGGGATCGCTATCCAGGTTTTCGCGTTCCTGCCAAGACACCATCCAGGCGGGAACCATCGCGAGACTGGCTCTGAAGCAGTTTAAGGAAAATGAGACCCAGGGTTTGCATGCAACGGTACCATACTATATTCGTAGATCGGACGCCGACGTTAATGCCGGCAATCTGCAACGCTCACGTCCACCATCGTCCTGATAGATTATTGTGTGTATTATTGACATGATATGGAATCAATGATAAACAAAAAAGTTTCAGGAATGAACCCATAATTTCGGGTGTATAGAATGGAGAAATATTCACGGGCAGAACCTATAAGTGAGACCGCATTCCCCATTGAGAGGGCCGGGATACCTTTCATCGGAATAGCGGCATTTGCCACGGCTGTTTTTGCTTTGCTGGGAATTGCCGTACCAGCACTTTTGGGATTGCTGGCAACATTCTTTATTTGTTATTTCTTTCGCGATCCAGACAGGGTGGTACCGGTTCTGGAGGGTGGTGTCGTGTCGCCTGCCGATGGCAAGGTCATCAAAGTTGAGCGACTGGAGAGTACGCACTTTGCCAAAGGCCCATGTCAGAGAGTTAGTATATTCATGTCGGTCTTTAATGTTCACGTGAATCGAATTCCCTTTGATGGGCGTGTTGAGAAAATAGCGTATTACCCCGGCAAATTTTTTTCGGCTAATCTGGATAAAGCCTCCCGGCTCAACGAGCACAACGCCGTTTACCTGGAAACAGAAAATGGCCAAGCCCTCTGTTTTGTTCAGATTGCCGGACTTGTGGCTCGAAGAATTATCTGCAGGATACAGGAGGGAGACAATGTCTTACGGGGTCAGCGATTTGGACTGATCTGTTTCGGGTCACGGCTTGATGTATACCTGCCGGTTGACACACAGATCACCGTAGCTGTCGGTGATGTGGTCAGTGCAGGAACTTCTCTCATAGGGAAATTGACATGAAAAACAAACGATTTCAAAAAGAGAACCTTCGAAGGGGAATCTATCTTTTACCGAATATGTTTACATCCATGAACCTGTTTTGTGGTTTCTATGCGGTGATTGCCTCCATTGACGGTAAATTCGTTGCCGCCGCCATAGCGATTATCATTGCCGGCGTCTTTGACAACCTCGATGGAAAAATCGCCCGGGCTACCGGTACTACGAGTAAATTCGGGATTGAGTATGATTCTCTGGCTGATCTGATTTCCTTTGGTATTGCCCCCGGTCTGATGATTTATCTGTGGGCCTTGAGACCATTGGGAAGGATTGGCTGGCTGGCGGCCTTTTTGTTCATGGCATGCGGAGCCCTTCGTTTGGCTCGTTTTAACACCCAGGTAGGGACGGTCAACAGTGATCATTTTATCGGATTGCCGATACCCGCGGGCGCAGGTATGAATGCCGTTACAGTTCTGATATTTCATAAATTGAACATCATGGGAAGCAGTCATGCCATTCTAGTCTTAATCATGCTCTACTGCCTCTCTTTCTTAATGGTAAGCAACATCAAGTACAACAGTTTCAAAAAACCGGAATTGTTCAAGAAAAGGAATTTCAATTCGCTGGTAATCGCCATACTGATATTCATCTTTATCGCTTCGCAACCCTCCATCGCTTTGTTTCTTTGCGGGTTTCTTTATATCCTGTCCGGGCCTGTTATATCGCTGAAACGATATAAAAAAATCAAACAAAAGGAAACCGCGAATACAAAGGGAAAAGAAAACACATCGCATCTGTCATAGCGAACGTGGTTTAAATCAAGATCCCTTTTAGAGCGACAGTGTTGCACATAGTCAATCAATAAAGCGAATTTAATTAGCGGTAGAACCCACAACCCGCCATAAAACGGGCGGGTAAGTATTTTGAGGCTAAAGAATTGATGTCTGAAGAGGAGAAATTGAAGATGGGATCCAAGAAGTACAATGTTGTGCTGGCCGGCGCAACGGGCGCAGTGGGTAACCAGATGATCACCTGTCTGGAAGAAAGAGACTTTCCGGTGGGCAAGATAAAACTACTGGCATCGAGTCGCTCAAAAGGAAAGGAGCTCACATTCAGAGGTCGAACGGTCACGGTTGAAGAAATGACCGAGGATTCATTCAAAGGGATGGATATCGCACTTTTTTCGGCGGGGGGTGGCACCAGCGAGCATTTCGCACCCCATGCCGCAAAGGCGGGTTGTGTCGTGGTGGACAATTCAAGTGCCTGGCGAATGGATCCGGATGTCCCTTTGGTGGTGCCGGAGGTCAACCCACATGCGGTTGCCGGATATACCAAGAAAGGGATTATCGCCAACCCCAATTGCTCCACCATTCAAATGGTGGTTGCCCTGAATCCCATCCATCAGAAGTACCGGATCAAACGGGTGGTGGTTTCCACCTATCAGGCCGTGTCCGGAACAGGTGTAAAAGCTATGGACGAGTTGTCTGACCAGACCCGGGCGATCATGGGTTTCAAGGACCCAGAGTCAAATGTTTATCCTCATCGCATTGCCTTCAACTGTTTGCCGCATATCGATGTTTTTCAGGAAAACGGATATACCAAAGAAGAGATGAAAATGGTTAACGAAACCCGCAAAATCATGGAGGATGACAGCATTCAAGTCACGGCTACTACGGTTCGCGTGCCGGTGTTTTACGGGCATTCGGAGGCGGTCAACATCGAGACAGAGGCGCCAATATCGGCCGGTGAGGTAAAATCCATGTTGGCAGATGCGCCGGGTATTGAGGTGCTGGATGATCCATCACGGAACGTTTACCCCATGCCCACCGATGCGGCTGGTCAGGATTTAACTTATGTGGGCAGAATTCGCGATGACTTCTCGATTCCCAACGGGATCAATATGTGGATCGTAGCCGATAATATTCGCAAGGGTGCTGCCACCAACACGGTTCAGATAGCTGAAATTCTGGCCAAGGACTACCTGTAGGGGACGACCATGGAACGGACACCGATAACCAAAAATGGATATGAAAAGCTGAAGCGCGAGTTGGCACATCTCAAGTCTGTTGAAAGACCGCAGAATATCAAGGCCATCGAAGAGGCCCGGGCGCATGGCGATCTCAGCGAAAATGCCGAGTTTGATGCCGCAAAGGATCGTCAGGCATTCATCGAAGGTCGAATCCAGGAACTGGGCTACAAATTAGGAACTGCCGATGTCATCGAACCGGATGATCTGCCCAAGGATCGAGCAGTATTTGGTTGTGGCGTGGTATTGGAAAATGTCGACACCGGAGAGAGTGTCGAATACCAACTGGTGGGCCCTGATGAATCAAATATCGAAGAGGGGCGGATTTCCATTCAGTCGCCCCTGGGTCTGGCCATCATCGGCAGGGAAGTTGGTGATGAAGTGTCGGTTCAGGCACCGGCAGGAAAGCGCACTTATGAATTGGTGGAGATACAATAACAATCAGGTGAATAGTCTTTTAGACTGTAGGCTGTAGACAAACCTAACAGTTATCAGCCTACAGCCTGAAAAGCCTGAGTAGTTATGGTTTTAAATATTCGAATAATTGTCGAAATTATATAAACGCAGGAGGTACACCGTGGCACGTATTACGATCGAAGATTGCCTGGAAAAAATACCCAGTCGCTTTCAGCTGGTTCATATGGCAGCTAAAAGAGTGAGACAGATTCGGGAAGGCTCTGAATACCTCGTGAGCTCACCTAAAAACGAAGATATTGTTGTTGCGCTTCGTGAAATTGCAGCGGATAGAGTAAGGATCAAGACAGTCGAAATCGAAGTAGAAACAGAAGAACTCAACGAAACACAGGAAGCATCGGAAGCACTGGAAATACCCGAAACACAGGAAACACCGGAAACAGAAGTGACAGCTTAAGTTTTAAATTGGTGTTTGCCGGGTTTATGAAATGTTCGGGTCAATCGCGGCGCTAATAAGTATCGGGGAGGGCAAAGCCGTCTGTTTTGCCGAAGCACAGCTACATATATAAAGCTCTGAACCGGTCTGTTGGCAAGGCCTTGCACCGATATGAGATGATATCGGATGGCGACCGAATACTGGTAGGACTTTCCGGTGGTAAAGACAGCCTTACACTCATGTGGCTGCTCAACGAACGGCGAGCCCGGGTTCCTATTGACTATGAACTGTTTGCCGTTTATGTGGATCTTGGGTTTTCAGGTGGGTTCAGTGATGCCCTGCGGGAACATGGTGAGAATTCCGGATACGCGGTTCGGATTGAGTACACGGACTATGGTGTGATCAGCCATGGGCCTGAAAATCGTGAGAATCCATGTTTCCTCTGCTCCCGGCTGCGGCGGAAACGTTTGTTTGAAATCGCGGAAGAGCTGGGATGCGGCAAAGTTGCCCTGGGCCACAATAAAGATGACATCATTGAAACGCTGTTCATGAACATGTGCTACGCGGGTGAAATCAGTACCATGCTCCCCTCGCAGTCTTTGTTTAATGGCAGTTTTCACCTGATTAGACCGCTTGCTTTTGCGGATGAGGACAGCATCAGACGGTTTGCCAGACAGCAGGCTTTCCCTGACTTTATCAATCCATGCCCCACAGCAAAAACTTCCAAGCGGCAAGAGATCAAAGCCCTTTTAGAACAGCTCTACGCCAGCAATAAAAAGATAAAAGGCAATATATTCAGATCGATGAGTCATGTACGATCGGCGTATATGTTGAAGCCAAAATAGTTCTGATACGGATTAAACCGGGCAGGGATCAAGGATACAAGGGTTGGAGGGTAGTTTAAAGCGATAAGCAGTAAGCTCCTAACAGCCTGCAGTCTAAACCGCTAAAAGACTAAAAAAGGGTTCGAGGGTGGCTCAGAGCTACAAGCAGAGAACAGCCTGCTAGTATCCTAACCGCCTTTGTAACGATGTCGTGGAGATAATGTAAATGCAGGACGTTCAAAATCAGCGTGATTATCGCAACATTCCCATTGATCGGGTCGGTATCAAGAACCTCAAATACCCCATTACCGTCCGGGACAAGCGGGATGGCCATCAACCGACCGTTGCCACCATCAATATGTATGTCAGCCTGCCTCACCGGGACAGGGGCACCCATATGAGTCGCTTTGTGGAGATGTTCCATTTGCTTAGAAAGGAATTTTCCTTGAAGCAGATATCCGTCGTACTCGGGCAGATGAAGGAACACCTGAATGCTGCATCCGCTGAAC
>JASJGV010000330.1:0-3277 GCA_033791325.1 Desulfobacterales bacterium
CGGTATTTCCAGAGTTTTGGTGCACCGTAATTGGCCCAGCATTTCAAGGATGTTCCTGGCTCAGCATAATGTGGGCAGTGTGAGCACATGACCCGTATTTCAATAAACCCGAAAAAGGCGATGACAATTAGGATCCAGAAAACCAACAGCGATACTGACTGGTTGTAGATGCCGACGCCCCCCAATAAAAAGGGTGGCAACGAAATAAGTAAGAAATGAACCCGGTCTTTCAATTTGAAATGACAGTGAATCGAATGATTCACGGCACAGTCGTCACAGGCGTCTGCCTGACATGTCTGTATGGGTTTTTCAGTACTTAAAAACATGTTTTAAATCTTACCTGGTATCATCGGCTGACATCAAAATCGCCAATGACCCCGATTTTAAGAAAGGTGTCCATGAGAAACGCCTTTTCGGGACGCATATAGTTTGAGCACAATCTTGAAGGACTATCAACTGGTCTGCAGAACTTGTTCGGTGGAGAGAACCGTTGCATAGGTACCGGACAATGCGGCCATAAAGGATGCATGGACATCTGAGGCCTGGATGGTTATATCGTTGAAGCTCAAATCACGGGTTGCACAGGCATCTTGGGCAACCACACAATTAAAACCCAGATCAAACCCGGCTCGAATAGTCGCGTCGATGCACATGTGGCTCATGGCACCACAAAACACTAAATCGGATATACTCTCTTTGTTTAGCATTTCAAGCAGGTGGGTTTCCCGAAAACCGTTGGGATAGTTTTTTGTCACAAGCTCCTCGTCTTCCAGGGGTACTACCAGGTCGTGGGTCTTGACACCGTGGGTTTCCGGTAAAAAAAAGGTCGCGTTGGAACCCACGGAAACATGTTGGACATGAATGATTCGGGAGCCGGTGCGTCTAAAGGCCTGCAACAAAAGCAGGGCATTGGACGCAGCCTCCTCCATACCGACAAGGGTCATCCGGCCGTCTTCAAAGTAATCGTTCTGAATATCAATCAATATCAAGCAGGTTTTCATCTATCTCCTTTCCCATACTGATTCGATCTTCCAGTACATACCCGTTAAATCGATAAAACCGCTGAACATCGGCATTTCCTTTCAATATCTGGAGGTTTATTTTAACACAGCCCAGGGAAGCAAGTCGCCTTTCTGCATGGGACAACAATAAAGAAGCGATTCCCTTTTTCTGGTGCCCGGGATGGACCGCCATTGCATAAATCCAGCCCCTGTGCCCGTCATAACCAGCCATCACTGTCCCCACAATTCCATCCTGATGGATCGCGACAAAAAACAGGCCATCGAGCATGGCAATTTTTTGATCGATGACAAATCCAGGGTCGTTGCGTGCAGCTTTGTAACCAAAGGTGTCTTTCCAGAGCGTGATAACCTGGTCTCGATGTTTTACGTTGTTATATTCTATGATTTTAAATGGATATATATCTTTCATTTATATCCTTCTCCACCCAATCACGGGTGCAGTTAGATGGATGCTTGGGGCAGTTTTGGGATGTGAGATCAAACCGTTCAGCCACATCTATATAGGAATCTCGGATGAGATCCGCAAGCATGGAACTCTCATGCCTTCCTACTATTCTGACATGTTGACTCTTTATCTTCATGAAAATTGAAGAACCTCGCAGCAAGCTACGGGGAATGCGCTCGCTCTTTCGGTTCAGACGATAACCCGTGGCTTTGACAAACACCCTGCTACCAGTTTTCGCAAAACAGCTCGAAATGACTTGAAGGTCTTACACAGGCCGGACACTTTCCGGGAGGCTCCGTGCCCTCATGGATATACCCGCAATTTCTGCAACGCCAGCGCATCTTTGTTTCGCGCTTGAAAATTTCCCCGGATTGCATATTCTGCGCCAGGGCCAAAAAGGTTTTTTCGTGCTGTTCTTCGGCAACAATAATGGCATCCCAGGTGTCTGCTGCCCGTGCATAGTTTTCCTCGCGGGCTATGTCTGCAAACCCCGGATATAGCACTGTATGCACGTTGCGCTCAAGATCTGCGGATGCTATCAGGTTATCGTAAGTCGTTTTTATAACACCCGTAAGAAATGTTGCGGTAATTTCAAGTTCACCCCCATTGAAAAACTTGAAAAATCGCAAGGCGTGCTCACGCTCCTGATCAGCCGTTTCTTCAAAGATGGCAGCGATCTGAGCATATTCGTCCTTTTGAGCCTTGTTTGCAAAAAATTGATATCGTGTGGTTGCCTGTGACTCAAAAGCAAACGATGTCAGCAGGTTTTTGGCTGTTCGGCTCTCTTTGAATTTTCCCACACTGCCTCCTCATGCTATACATGTACCGGAAACCTCACTCTGGAGGTTTTCGCTTTTGGGAAAGATCAAACCAGATTTTTTCCCCTATCACTCGATAATTTCAATTGCCTCAGCGCCACACTCGGCAGCAGCCTTTCGTACAACTTCATGCAAATGTTGGGGAATTTCATCGAATTTTACGATGGACATCAAGGTATCTTCGTCGTACTCAAAAACTTCCGGGCAGAGCTCATTACAGTTCCTGTCTCCCATGCAATTCTTTGTAATAACAACTTTCATCTCTTCTCCTCCTGTTCTAGAATTGGTTATCGCGTGACGGTTTTGAGTTGTGAATCTTGGGATTAACTTGTATTGTGTTAAAAACCAGATTTTGCATCCTGTCAACAAAAGGATATAGCAACCCGAACAATTTTCATTTACCACCATGATACTTTCTTTTCACCCTTTATATATGGCGGACTGTGACTTATTGTGTGCCGGACGTGATCCAGGCACAATGGAACTTTCAGCAATCCAGGAAGCAGAAGCCGTGATCCTGCCCCAGGGATGCCGGAAATCGCTTTATCGCATGGCAAAAGATAATTGCGCACATGTGTTTCCCAACTATGATGCACGCTTTGCCTGTCCGGAAAAAATCGGTCAGGCCAAGCTATTTCAGGAAAAAGGGGTCCCCCACCCGCAGACAATCTTATATGAAAACAGTTCGTTAACAACTAAAGACTATAATGTTTTGTTAAACTCTCCCCCCTTTGATCTGCCATTTGTCTTTAAATTCAACTGGGGCGGCGAAGGGGAAACCGTCTTCTATCTTAACACCCGGGAAGCCCTTGAAAAAGCCTTGAAAAGGGCCATTTTATATGAAAAATCAGGACAGTATGGTTTTCTGCTCCAAAAACTTGTCCCATCCAAAGGACGTTCCTTGCGGGTCGTTGTTATCCACCAATCCTATATCTCCTATTGGCGCGTCCAGGGCGATGTCCATGGTTTCTACACAAACCTGGCAAAAGGTG
>JASJGV010000331.1:0-3901 GCA_033791325.1 Desulfobacterales bacterium
CTTTTTTGAAAATATGCAATCCCTGGGCGGTGCCAGAGGGATTATGGGACAACCCGACTGGGCGACCCTGCCGGTCATCTTTATCGTGGTGATCATCGGTATATGGGCCATCAATAACTTTGTCACATCGACTCTCGGAAAGGCCTTGAACGCTGTAAGGGATGATGAGATGGCTGCCAATGCCATGACCGTGGATACACGCAAAACAAAAATGGTCGCATTTCTTTTCGGCGCTTTTTGGGCAGGTTTGGCAGGGGGCCTGCTGGCCCACGTGCTGCGTTTTATCAATCCTGCTATGTTCGGTATTCAAAAACTGGCTGAAGTGCTGGCAATGGTATATTTTGGCGGACTCAACTCCGTATATGGTTCCATCGTGGGGGCAGTCTCCATCAGTCTTCTGGGAGAAGTGCTGCGGCCGCTGGAAATCTTAAAGTGGATTTTCATACCGCTGCTGCTCATTCTGGTGATGATATACAGACCTACAGGCCTTGTGGCATTCAAGGAGCTCGATGTGCACACCATGTTCGGCCCCAAGGAGGAGGCGTAATATGCCGCTTCTCGAAGTCATTCAAATGAGTCATAATTTTGGCGGTCTTCAAGCTGTATCCAACTACAACCTGCAATTGGATCCCGGTCAGATTACAGGTCTGATCGGCCCCAATGGAGCAGGTAAAACAACCATATTTAATCTGCTTACAGGTATTTATCAGCCGGTGGAAGGTGAAGTTCGTTTGAACGGCACCAATATCGTCGGACAACGACCAAACCAGATCGCTGCGCTCGGTATCGGGCGTACGTTTCAGGAGATGCGTCTCTGGCGGCATATGTCGGTTTTGGATCATGTTAAAATGGCGCGCTATTCAAAGCTCACTTATGGTCTTTTTGGTGCATTTCTGGACAGTCCCCGGCGACGTCAGGAGGAAAGAGAGTCCACGGCGAAAGCCATGGATTACCTGGAACTGTTCGGTGTCGACCAGTTTTCTGACCAGCTTGTGACCAATTTACCCTACGGTGCCCAACGACGGGTTGAAATGGCACGCGCCCTGGCCACGGAACCCAAGGTGCTGCTCCTCGACGAGCCAACGGTGGGTATGACGCCCGAGGAATTGATGGACATGATTCAGGTGGTGCGCAAGGCGCATGAGCGATTCAATCTGGCAATTTTTCTGATCGAGCATCGCCTGCGGGTTGTGCGGGAGTTGTGTCAGAATGTTCAGACCCTGGTATTTGGTGAGGTGATTGTTGAAGGAACGCCGGAAGATGTCCAGAATAATCCCAAGGTCATCGAGGCTTATATCGGCGACAAGGAGATAGATTTCTAATGCTGTTAGACGTAAAAAATCTTCAAGTTTCATATGGCAAAATCAAAGCCCTGCACGGCATTGATTTTCATATTAACGACGGCGAGATCGTGACGATTATCGGCGCCAACGGTGCCGGGAAAAGCTCCACCCTGCGTGCTGTCTCACGACTGATTCCATCCGGAGCTGGTACGGAAATGACATTTTCCGGTGAAAATCTGCTGAAATATCCACCCGAAAAGGTTGTCAGCCAACTGGGCATCACACACGTGCCGGAAGGACGACGACTCTTCGGTAATTTGACCGTTCTTGAAAATCTGCAACTGGCAGCTTTTGCACGCCAAGACAAGGACGGTATTCAGCGTGACATCGAACGTGTTTTTGCTATTTTCTCACGCCTTGAAGAACGCAAAACACAAAAGGCCGGTACCATGTCCGGCGGTGAACAACAGATGCTGGCCGTGGGTCGCGCTTTTGTTGCAGGACGCCGCCTGATGCTCCTGGACGAACCCTCCATGGGACTATCGCCCCTGTTGATGAAGCGCGTGTTTCGCTCTTTAAAAGAAATCAACCAGACAGAGGGAACCGCCATCCTGCTGGTGGAGCAGAATGCCCGTCTGGCGTTAAAGTTTGCCAAACGCGGGTATGTCATCGAAAATGGCAGCATGGTGCTTCATGGTCCTTCGGAAGAGCTGTTGGACAACGAGAATGTGCAGAAGGCCTATCTCGGTGGATAGCCCGGAAAAATGACGATCATAAAAACCATCGGTATAACCAAATCTTTTCCCGGTGTTCTGGCCAATGATCATATCGACTTAGATCTTCGCTCTGGAGAGGCCCACACGCTTCTGGGGAAAAACGGTGCCGAAAAAAACTTAAGCGGATTTCATCGGCATATGACCAGACAATCGATTCCCATGCACTGATTCAAAACCTTTCCGTTGGTGAGCCACAGCGGTCAGATGCCATCGCCGTGGTGGGCATTCCAGCATCCGCGACTTTCATAATTACCTGGACGAGCATTTCCCAAGGTAATCAAGGAAAGAATTCCAGACTTTCGGGTTTTATTTTCCAAACGGGCAGATGGGATACCGGCAGGTTTCACAATTGGAGCAGAAGCCCCCATGCCCCATGGCAACGATATCGTCTCTTGTTACGAATTCGCCGGCCAGGAGTCTTGGCACCACCAAGTCGAAAATAGAGGTCTGGTGATACATGACACAACCGGGGAGACCTATCACCGGAATATCCTGAATATAGGCCAGCATGAACATGGCACCCGGCAGGACCGGGGCACCATAGGCAATGACCTTTCCACCGGCAGCACGAATACTGGCCGGTGTCTGGTCATCCGGATCTACCGACATGCCACCGGTAAGGGCGATCATGTCGGCACCCTTATCCATGAAATCATGGATGGCCTTCACCGTCATCTCGACGTCATCTGATACCTTCATGCGGCCCATGACTTGACTGCCAAGGTCTTTAAACTTTTTTTCAACCACCGGACCAAAACCATCCTCGATGCGGCCCTCAAAGACTTCGCTTCCTGTTATGATCAGGCCCACCTGGTGGGGATGAAAGCTTTTTACATGTAGGATGGGAAAATGATCTTTGCAGATGGTTTCCACACGTCGAATACGGGCTTCTTCAGTTACCAGCGGAATAATCCGTGTACCACCTACCGATTGGTTGGCTGCAACCTGCTGATTACCATGTAGTGTCGCAAATATGATATCCTGGATCTGGTTGATCTTGAAAAGTGCAGACGCATCGACTTTCAACAGACCTTTTGCGCTAGCCGAAAGAGTGACTTTGCCTTCGGTGGGTTCGGTCAGAAGGATTCCTGGGCCCTCGGCCGCCCTGGCAATCCGTCTGGCAGCTTCATTTTCATGCACCTGATCTTTTGTCAATTCAAAAACATAAATGGATCGTTTGCCGATATCGAGGAGTTTCTCAATATCTGCTTTTTGGATGACATGGCCCTTGCGAAAGCGAGGCCCCTTGAATTTTCCGGGAATAATTTCCGTGACGTCATGACAGAGCACCATTCCCGTTGCGTCTTGCACGCGGATACTTTTCATGGGTTCACCATAACCTAAATAGATCGTTTCTAAATTTAACCTGAATTGAGCGATTTTTATCTCGATCTGCACCAATCTCTTGCGGATCAAGGGTTTGCAAAATGTCTCGACAGATCCACGGGTATACCTGTGTTTTTTGCGAACCCTCCTCCACCAAGATCTCGGCACATCTCTTCGGAAAAAATCGTTCAGCTCGGGTTTAAGAATGTTCAACAATGAAAAATTTCAAGAGATTCTATCTCATTGTCCGGGGAAGATCAATATAACAAAAAGGGTATAGCTATTGTTCGTTCAGAAATAGGGATTTTCTCGTTATACCGCTTGTCATAATAATGTTCCGAAAATAAGATCGCGGCATAAGTGTTTGTAACAGAAAAACGGTCCTCAATCGGAACGTTTTTCTGACAACCCCTATAAGTGACACCCGATTTGAAGCCATCTCAAAAATTTTGAAAGACCTCTCAGCAAGTCAGGAGAAATCATGCGGTTTTTTGTAGTTTTTATAACTTTATGTTA
>JASJGV010000332.1:0-4101 GCA_033791325.1 Desulfobacterales bacterium
CTTGAAACGAGCCCGGGGAGAACATGGTGTGTCTCCTCATTTATTCCATTATTAAAAACCTGGTCCTGTGGGTCAGGCCTGAGATATTTGGCTATGCCGATGGCGGTAGCTATTTAAATCCGAAGCACGAAATTCGAAATCCTAAACAATACCTAATGATCCAAATTCGAATGATCAAAACAAGACCTTGGAGATACAAGTCCAAGCACTATGTTTGAACCGAAGCAGTGAGTGCATTCCCCGTAGCTTGCTGCGAGGTTCTTCAATCAGTTCCGGACCCTTTGGACCCGGGTATCTACTGGGAGTTACTGATAATCAGCAATCCCTCCAGCGTCAGGTCAGGCTCTATGGTCTCTATGGTTTCAGAGACATGGCTTATGAGTGATGCCAAACCTCCTGTAGCTACAACTTTGGGGTTGGTTCCCATTTCGGCTTTCATACGCTTGACAATACCGTCAACCAGTCCGGCATACCCGTAGATGATGCCGGATTTAAGACTCTGACCGGTATCCTTGCCGACAACATGTTCCGGGGGCTCAAAGATTTCGATCCTTGGGAGTTTTGAGGCTTTCAGAAAGAGTGCCTCCGACGAAATGATTATTCCGGGGCTGATGGCACCACCAAGATACTCACCCTTTTCAGAGATGGCATCAAAGGTGGTGGCTGTTCCGAAATCGATGACGATCAGGCTGGATTGGTATTTATGATAGGCGGCGACGGCATTGACGATTCGGTCCGCCCCTAGTTCAGATGGGTTGGAGATCCGTATGGGCATTTGTGCGTAAGATTTCGCATTGACCCAGCGGGGTGAATGACCCAGGTATTTACGACAGAAAGAATCAAGAATCGTAACCATGGGCGGCACAACACATGAGACAAGGGTTTTTTCAATATTGTCAAGCATGAACCCGCTGCCCGAAAAAAGGTTGGCCACGAGAATATTGAATTCGTCTTCCGTGGTGTTTCTTTCGGTGCGAACCCGCCAGCTTTTTAAAAGTGTTTTTTCGCTATACACACCCATCACAATATTGGTGTTCCCGACATCAATGACAAAAAGCATAGGTTTTCCTCACTATCATTATGTATCGCTTATTTTTTTATACGCGTTGTCATAAATATATTCCGAATGAGTCTCACGCTTCTTTGCTGAGTAACCGGAACGTTATTTTGACAAATGCTATAAACATTTTTTAGGAGCAAGGCGTTACGCTAGCTTGGCCGCCTGGGTGGCGGCCACAATTTTCAACGTGGCAAGCGTGCCGGCGACATTGTGTACACGAACGATGTCGGCCCCGTTCAATGCAGCAACGGCAACCGCCGCCTGTGTGCCGGCTTCCACCAGGGGCAATTGTGGGTCGATATCCGTCAGGTGGTCCGGCTTCAGAAGTTTTCGTACAAAAGCCTTTCTGGAAGGCCCAATCAATACAGGCAGTTTCATTGTCTTGAAGCTGTTAAGGTGTTTTAGCAGCAGAAGATTATGCTGAACGGTTTTACCAAAACCGATACCGGGGTCGATGATGATCCTGGACCGTTGAACCCCTTCCTTTTCAGCAGTGGCAACAGCCTGTTTCAAAAAAGCGTTGATTTCACCCAACAGATCGTCATACCTGGGTGAGACCTGCATATTTCCGGGAGTACCTTTCATATGCATAAGGATAATGGGTACACCGCTGTCTGCGGCCACTCCGGCCAAAGCAGGGTCTGCCCGGAGAGCGCTGACATCATTAATGATCGACGCGCCGGCATTCAAAGCATGTCTGGCAACTGTGGCTTTGGTCGTATCGATTGAAATGGGAATTTTGATGTGATTCACTAAAGCTTCAACGACCGGAATAACACGTCTGATCTCTTCCGCTTCGGAAACAGCTTCGGAAAACGGCCGGGTGGATTCACCGCCGATATCAATGATATCCGCACCTTCCCGGACCATCTTTTCTGCCTGGGAAACGGCATCCCGGGTGGAAAAAAAAAGACCGCCGTCTGAGAAGGAATCGGGGGTAACATTGAGTATGCCCATGATGAGGGGACGTGTGTCGAGTGTCAATCGGTGCTCCCCCCATGCCAGATCAAATGATGCCATACGTGGGTTTGCTCCCCTTATTGCTCGCTGGGTTCCTGGGAGGCTTCATCACTCTCTTCATTTTCTGCCGTAACTACCGATGGCAGCTCAATACCGGGCCTCATGGTGTTGATAAGTTCATCCAGTTCGGCCCCCATGACGGTTTCTTTTTCAAGGAGACTTTCCGCCAGTTTATGCAGGATATCGATAT
Organism: Desulfobacterales bacterium; assembly: GCA_033791325.1. Taxonomy (GTDB): domain Bacteria; phylum Desulfobacterota; class Desulfobacteria; order Desulfobacterales; family B30-G6; genus B30-G6. The sequence continues at coordinate 2,271 of JASJGV010000332.1, forward strand.
TTTCCTTCAGAACTTCCGTGGCTTTTTCATAGGCGTTACCGATGAGCTGGTTGATCTCGTCATCTATTTTTCTGGCGGTGTTTTCGGAATAGTCTCTGTGTTGAGAGATTTCCCTGCCTAAAAAGATTTGCTCTTCTTCTTTGGAATAGGAAAGAGGACCCAGTTTTTCGCTCATACCCCAGACCCGAATCATTTTTTGGGCCAGGTCGGTAGCTTGCTTGATATCATTCGAGGCGCCCGTGCTGATTCGTTTGAAAACGATATCCTCGGCAACTCGACCCCCAAAAGCGACCGCCAGTTCACTCTGCAGCTGGTCTTTATACTTGAAGTCCCGCTCCTCAGGGAGGAACCAGGTAATACCCGCCGCCCGACCCCTGGGTATGATGGTGATTTTGTTGACCGCGTCCGTGTAGGGAAGAAAGCGAGCCACTAACGCGTGTCCCCCCTCGTGGTAGGCAGTTGTCTTGCGGTCTTCTTCCCTGACGACTTTTGATTTTCTTTCCAGGCCCATGTATACCTTGTCCTTGGAATCTTCGAAGTCGGTCATGTCAAGTTTTTCTTTATTCCGTTTGGCGGCAATCAGGGCGGCTTCATTGACGAGATTTTCCAGATCCGCTCCTGAGAAACCGGGCGTGCCCTTGGCCAGTGTGGTGACGTTGACATCGGCTGCAATGGGTGTTCTTTTCATGTGGACTTCCAGGATTTTTTGCCTGCCCAGGATGTCGGGCAATGGTACCACCACCTGGCGATCAAACCTTCCGGGCCGCAGCAGTGCCGGATCCAGGACGTCGGGTCTGTTGGTGGCGGATATCAGGATCACGCCCTCATTTGATTCGAAGCCATCCATTTCAACCAGGAGCTGATTGAGTGTTTGTTCTCTTTCATCGTGACCACCCCCCAGACCGGCGCCCCGGTGTCGTCCGACAGCGTCTATTTCATCGATGAAGATGATGCACGGGGCATTTTTTTTGCCTTGCACGAACAGGTCTCGCACGCGGGAAGCACCGACGCCCACGAACATTTCAACAAAATCGGAACCGCTGATGCTGAAGAAAGGCACACCAGCCTCACCTGCAATAGCCCTGGCGAGAAGGGTTTTACCGGTCCCGGGTTGCCCCATGAGTAAAACCCCTTTGGGGATCCGTCCACCCAACCGGGTGAACTTTTTGGGCTCACGGAGAAATTCGACGATTTCACCCAGTTCCTCTTTGGCTTCATCAATACCGGCTACGTCTTCAAAGGTAACCTTTTCCTGCTGGTCGGATTGTAGTCTTGCCCGGCTTTTCCCAAAAGACATGGCTTTGCCGCCTCCGGCCTGCATCTGGCGCATGAAAAAAATCCAGACGCCGATGAGAAGAATCATGGGAAACCAGGAAATAAGAACAGACATATACCAGGGGGATTCAGCCGGCGGCTTGGCATTTATGGCCACACCCTTGGATCTTAAAAAAGGAATCATGTCCGGATCCTGAGGGGCAAAGATCTTGAAGCGATTCCTTCCCGTATCCGTGACGATAAGTTCCTGACCCTGAATGACGACTTCGTCAATTTGTTCATTCTCGACCATGGAGAGAAAGCTTGTATAGCTGATATTGGTCTCGGGCTGATTCTGCTGGTTGAATAGATTGTAGAGCATGATCATCATCAATGTAATGACGAGCCAAAGTGCGAGATTTTTGTAAAACGGGTTCAAGTGACATGTCCTCCAGCGATGAGTTAATGTGTAACAAAGCCCTATAAGGGTTTTGGACTTTGGAAATTGAAAACCTTAGAATACCGTAGTAACTGTAAACATTTTTCCGGATTAGGCAAGAAAAAGTTCAATTTTAAG
>JASJGV010000333.1:0-3238 GCA_033791325.1 Desulfobacterales bacterium
GCATGGACCTCGAAAAAAGCTTCATGGCGACGGGATACCCCATGGCATGGGCAACAGCCATCGCCTCTTCAGGGTCATGGGCCAGCCGGGTAGGCACAAAGGGAATGCCGTATGCCTCCAGAAGATCCCTGACCTCGGGAATGGTCAGGCGGCTGAATTCCTTTCCCCGATGCCGGGCCATTATTTCCTGGGCAGCCCCCTGCTGAAAATCCAGGCGCTGGTTCAGTTTGGCCGGTATGTCAATGATTCTTTCCCGATTCCGCTGGTAATCAAGAAGATGTGAAAATGCCCGGATGGCTTTTTCCGGTGTGCGAAAGGTTGGGATACCGGCCCCGTTAAAGAGTATAATCCCCTGTGCCATATCCCTGCCTCCGTACCAGGATGCCATGATCGGAATCCGGGCGCCGCTTACTGCATCCACAAGCCCGGCTGCCACTTTGGAAGGGGCTGCCCCGGCCTGGGGGGCCATAGTCAGTAAAATGCCGTTAACGGATTTGTCAGATAAACAGACCTTAACCGTTTCAACATAGTCCTGGGCACCGGCTCCGCTCAATAGGTTGATGGGATTTTTCCGACTCCAATAGGACGGTAGAACCTTATCCAATCGACTGATGGTCTCATCGCTAAGGGAATAGTGGTCCATGTTATACTCTGCCATGACATCAATTTCTTTACTACCGGGGGCGCTGCCGTTGTTGATCACCACAAGGTTCCGGCCCCTGGGCCGGGTCTGTTTGGCCATGAGCTCGGCACAGTCAAAGAGTTCGTCAATGCTGCCCACGGAAATAATCCCGGTTCGTTTAAAAGCTGCATCATAGGACGCACTCTGAAAATCCTTTTTGGACCAGCGGTTTTTGCCATGCATGCCCGGCCTTAACACCACGATGGGCTTGATCAGGGAGACTGCCCGGGCCGCACTCATAAACTTTCTGATATTTTTTAATTCTTCAATGTAGAGTAGAATACTGTCCACAGATGGATCATTGCCCAGATAATCCACCAGGTCCCCGAAATCGATATCCAACATCGCACCCACATTGATAAAATAACTGAATCCAAAGTGCTCCTTGAATGCCATATCCAGGGTGGCGGTAAAGATGGAGCCGCTCTGAGAAACAAAGGCCATTTTTCCAGGTTCGGGCATGGTTGCGGCATAGGAGACATTCAACCCGGCAGCCTGGTTGATGAGCCCAAGGCTGTTGGGACCCACCAACCGCATATGCCCCTGGTAGGCAATTCCAGCAATCTCTGACTCAATATTTTTTCTGTCCTGACCCTTAATTCTACGGCAATCGGAAACAATTAATGCCGAATGAATCTTTTTTTGAACACAAGCTCTAAGAATCATGGGAACCGTTTGAATGGGGGTGGCAATTATGGCCAGATCAATGTTATCTCGTATCCTATTCACACCCCCTCCTCCCACGAAAATCGGAAGATTACGATGCAACATTGAAGGGAAGTAACAGCAGGATAATCCTACAAACACCATACGGCTGACAGCAATATGATTGCTGCGAAGGATAAGGTGTAAAATTTTTGTATTAATAATTTGGTGAAGAGAAGAACTATCCGGGCTGTAGTTTTGCTCTTTCAATAATCAGATCAGATAGTGCTGGCATACTGAATTTTTTGGAAACCCTGTCGTTAATATATTCGAAAGCGTTGATCCCCAATTTCTTGGCAGTTTGGACAATGGTGAGGAAGGCATCTTTTGCTGTTGTTCCTGCCTTGGATATCGTATGTAGGCTGACATCCTGCCTACGTTTTTCAACTCTTGCCCCCAACTCTGCATCATTATTATGCAATGGCAACCAGGGGTATTTCAGGACCAGCAAGAGTTCGTCCTTTTTGTTCTTGGTTTTTTCTATACGATCGTTTAGAGCGGCATAAATCGTTTCACTGGTAAATAGCTCGTCGAATTCGATGGATAACTTTTCCGCTGTTTCAGGACTTGGAGTCTGTTTGAATTTCAAAAGATCACCATAAAAATCCCAGAAACGTGTTTTGAAATCCTTGAGAGCATCAACATTGCATAGTACGATCGGATCCAAACGATTGTAGTGACGACCTTCATGAATCCAGCAAAGGGCCAGTTCCTCAACAAGTTTCTTAAATTGAGGCGCATCATCGGCTAACAGAATGTCTACAACCGGAACATCTGTTTGGCTATGGTAGGCGGCTATGGCAGCGGCTTCCATGATTCTGGCCTTTGTGTTTTTCCCTTTTCCTTTTTTAAAGACCTTTTCCAGCAACAGTTGCATTTCCGTTTCAGAGATTTCCTTGTCTTCGGTCAAATTCAAAAGTTGATCGGTTACTTTCTTTGCAACCTTGAAATCCGACATCAAACAAAATGCTTTCAGATCAAAACGGTATGTTCTTTCCCGACCGCACAGCAACAAATCAAGTATCGTGAGACGATCTTTGCGCGGAACGGTGAAAAAGGCCGTATAATATGGATTACATAAAATTTGTGAATACTGGTTTTTACCGTTGACCCTTACAGTGGTATCGTCGATTTGGTGGTAAGGCGTATGCTCTAGAGCAGCACGAAAGATGTCTTTTTTCTCCTGGTTGAATCCCGTTTCATCATCGGTGAGGATTCGGGAAATAGTCGGTTGCGAAATGAATACACCGCAATTTTCAAGTAGTTCATGAATTTTTGGTTGCGACATATTTGCCACATATTTAAGCGTGCAGACCAATGATCTTATCCCAGAGCCAAATTCCCCAACGATCCCGGCGGGCAATTCTCCTACATAGGTTCGCTTTTCAGAGGCTGAGTAAAAAACCTCCTTTTTATATTCAACATTGTCCGTTTTGATAATGATCTCCTGCACAACCAAACTCTCATATCCTTTGAATTCAGCATCAGCAGGCAGTTTGGAGGGATCGACCTCACATACCTCGCTTCGATCAATTTGGATATTTTCCTTCTTACTTTTAGACTTTTTCTTCTTTTTTTCCTTTCGTTCTTTTCTCTCTTTTTCCGAAGAAAAGTTCTGCCCCTTGCCACCGCCTTTATTACCACGGATATTCGGTTTGCCCTGCTCCCCTTTTAGTCTGTTATTTTCATCACGTAGTTTTTGAATTTCAATCTTCAATTTCTCATTTTGATCGCTCAAACTTTCGACTATATTTATCAGGATTCTAAGAGTTTGGGATAACGCTTCCTTGTCGAGAATATCTTCTCGAACATTGAGTTTGTGAAGCATTTTTTTTATTTCTTCGCGGCTCA
>JASJGV010000334.1:0-8880 GCA_033791325.1 Desulfobacterales bacterium
GCCGGGTATTACCGCTGTTGTGCCCGCCAACAACGATAATGGCATCCACCAGTTGGGTGATGCGGACGACTTCGGCCTGTCGTTTTTCTGTGGAATCACAAATCGTGTTAAAAATTTTATAATGGGGATATGTTTCGGCTGCCCAATGTCTGACATCTTCAAGAAGACGCACATTCTGGGTGGTCTGGGCAACAATGATGGCCTTTTCAAACTCGGGTAGTTCCCTTAGAGTCTCAAGATTATCCGCTACGTATCCACGATCCCCTGCATAGCCTAACAGCCCCACAACCTCCGGATGATCTTTATCCCCGATAATGATGGATGCGTAGCCTTTCTGGGTATGTTTTCGAATAATTGTTTGGACCTTGATGACCCGTGGACACGTGGCGTCGATCACGTTGAAACCAGCGGACACCAGGGATGCCTTGATATCCGGTGGCACACCGTGAGCCCTGATGATAATGGATCCTGTCCCATTTTCCGGAACGGAATACTCGGTATTTATCCCTTTTTCTTCAAAAATTTTAAGGACTTGTGGGTTGTGAATCAGGGGCCCGAATGTTCGGGCAGGGACATCTTGCCGGTGTGCCGTATCAAAGACGATCTCGACCGCCCGGCGAACACCCATGCAAAATCCAGCAGTTTTGGCAATGAGTATTTTCACGAAAATCGTTGAATGGTGTTGTTTTATTCCTCGAGGTAGATCTTGTTGTCGACAAGCGACAGCGAATGAATCCGGGCCTTCATGATTTTCTGATCTCCGAAAATACTGACGAGCTTGATACCGTCGCCCTCCGGTTCCACCGTGTCCACGGCTTCCATGATCAACCTGGTTTCTTTGTCTTTGACAAGGTATACATTTGCTTCACACATAATGGGAGTCCTCTTTGTATCTCGCCTGGATAAAATTTACCAAAGGCTGTCATTTTTTTTATTCTTTTCCCGGTGCCAAATCCAGCAGGTTTTCCGTCAGCATGGTTTCTATCAGCTTGGGTAGACGGTTGGAAGAGACACCCACCACGGCAACATTCTCCTGAGATAGCGGGATCAAAATTTTCCTGGCTTTACTCGAAGCGACTGCTTCGGCCATACCGGGCGTCAATTCGCCTAACATGGCATTGGCCATTACGATGCTGATCGGTCCGATAATCATGTCCGCATGGTAGGCGGTTTGAACAATCGCATTCTGCCCGGAAGCGCCCCGATTTGCCCCGGCCTTTAACATATTGGCAGTGGCAACGGCATTGGTCCCCAATGCAATGATCTCGATATGCGCTGTATAGCCCTCCCTGAGCTTTTTGATGATGGTGCTGCCGATACCCCCGCCCTGCCCATCGATTACGGCAATGGTTTTCATGGTTTTGCCTTTGGTACCATACGCTTTAAGCACTAAACTATCAACCGCTTAAAGCTTATTAGTCTTATCCCGATTTCGGCGCTTTTTCTTCGGCAGCCGCCGACTGGGCCCTTTCTTACGTGTTGTCGGCACCCATCCTGTATCAGGGGAATCTTCCATCCCATCACCTTCACAAGAATAAAGCGCCTGGAGTATTTTATTTTCAAACGTCCTGGACCCGATGGTTGCCGAACCCACAGATTCCGCAAACGAAATAATATCCCTGTCGGAGCTTACGACCAGAACGCTTTCCTTTTCCCTGGCTGCCATGCGTTTGATAACCGTGTCCGCCGTCTCGCCATGGCGGGAAAACAAAATTTCGATCCCACGAAAACGCCGGCGCTGTGAGTCGGAAGACATGGCATTGGTACCGTCAAAAACGACGGTGATACGGTGGCCTTTACTTTTTCGGTATTCCGCCAGAAGATCTTGAAGGGCTTCTCTCCCTTCTTGAATATCCTGCAGATCCAGGATACTCAACTGTTTTGACTGGCGAATAACATTGTAGCCATCTAAGATGATATGAAGTGACATGCCTGTGCAGGTTATCTATATCTGGTTCAGTAGATGTAATAACCTGTCAAGATCCTCGTTGCTGTAAAATTCTATTTCAACTTTCCCCTTTTGGCCCCGGCGTCGAATCTGTACCTTGGTACCAAAATTTCGAGAAAGCTCTTCGGAAATATTTGAAAAATAAATCTCATCAGACCCTTCTTTGCGTTTTCCGGCATCACCGGCTCCCTTCTTGAGACGGTTAACAAGAGATTCCGTTTCCCGCACGGACAGTCCTTTTGAGATTACCGCATGCCATACAGCCGACTGTTGTACTTTGTTGGAAATACCGAGCAAAGCCCTTGCATGCCCCATGCTTAAAGCACCATCGATGATGCTCTCCTTGATGGATGCAGGCAACTGCCTCAATCGCAGGAAATTGGCCACTGCCGATCTGCTTTTCCCGACATGTATCGCCGTCTCCTCCTGGGTCAAATTAAACTCGGTAACCAAGCGGTGGTAAGCATCGGCCTCTTCCATCGGATTAAGATTTTCCCGCTGAATATTCTCCACGAGAGACATTTCAAGCACTTGTTTTTCAGTAAGATCTTTTATCACGCAGGGAACGTCTTGATAACCTGCCAGCTTTGCTGCCCGCAACCGCCTTTCGCCGGCAACGAGTTCGTAACCATCTTCGCATTTCCGTATAAGCAGTGGTTGAATAATTCCCTGTTCTTTGATGGAGGCACTGAGCGCCGCCAGTTCTTTCTCCTTAAACTTTTTTCTTGGTTGATGACGATTGGGACGAATGCGGCTGATCTGGCAGTAAAAATAATCCCCTTCCATGCCTCCTGCCGTGCTGATATCCGGGATCAGTGCACCCAGCCCTTTACCGAGGGCTATTTTTTTTCTCTTTTTTATTTGTTCTTTTGGCATGTTCCTTTTTCTTTATTAAATCATAAAATGATTTTATTGAATGCGACGGTGTCGCTCCTTAGCATAAGGCTTACCCGTTTCTATTTGTAGCAGACTGATTTTTCATGACTTCTTCGGCAAGCTGACGATAGCTTTTGGCTCCATTCGAGGTACCATCGTAAAGAAGAATCGGCTTGCCAAAGCTTGGGGCCTCACCGAGCCGTACATTTCTGGGTACAACCGTTTTGAACACAAGATGCTTGAAATATTTCTCAGCATTCTCTGCCACCTGATGGGACAGATTGGTTCTCTGGTCAAACATGGTCAACAAGATACCGGCAATGTTCAAGCCGGGGTTTAAACTGTGCTTGATGTGCTTGATCGTCTGCAGCAGCTGGCTCAATCCTTCCAGAGCATAGAACTCGCATTGCAGGGGAATCAGCAACGCATCCGCAGCGGCCATGGCGTTCACTGTCAACAGACTCAGGGAAGGCGGACAATCAATGATAATATATTCGAAACCGCCATCCAGCTGAGACAACAGCTTCTTCAATGTCATTTCCCGCTCTTCCGTATTCAACATCTCGATATCAAACCCGATCAATTCAACACGAGAGGGTATGATCTTGAGCAGCTCTATTTCGCTGTCGATCACAATGCTGTCAGCCGAAGCCTGTCCGATCAGGCCGTGGTATAGCGTTTGCTCCAAGCTGTTTTTATCGACACCCAGTCCGGTGGTAGCGTTTGCCTGGGGATCGCAGTCCACCAGGAGTGTCTTTTTACCGGCCACGGCCAGGGATGCTGCCAGATTAACAGCCGTAGTCGTCTTGCCGACCCCACCTTTCTGATTTACAATGCATAACGTTTGAGTCATGACAGTGCGTCTATCACAAAATTACGGCTTTGAAAAGGGAAGAGCCGTTTGAAGACCTCGCAGCAAGACTTTTCCGTTAGTTCCAATCGAATCGCCATGGGAAATGTGCTCGCTGTTGCAGTCAATCGTCCGGGTAAAGGCAAAGGTTGATACCCGTTTCAATATTTGATAGCCTTTTTGCCATGAAGAAATACTGCAAAACAGTAGCACGGTTAAGCATCCTCTTTTTCCTGGTTCATCTGACCGTGGTGCCGGCGGCCTATTCAATTACAATACAGGAGGAAGAAGAGTTATCCATAGAGTTTCTGCGTGTTGTCAAAAACCGGTTTAACCTCATCAAGGATCCCTTTGTAGTGGGATACGTGAACAAGATCGGCAGAAACATCCTTTCAAACATGCCGCGCCAGCCGTTTAAATATCGATTTTACGTTGTAAAACAAAACGTTTACAATGCCTTTGCAACTCCGGCAGGCCATATTTTTATCAACAGTGGCCTCCTGGAAGCGCTCGAGAACGAAGAGGAACTCGCCGGAATCCTGGCCCATGAAATTGCCCACGTGGTCAGCCGGCATATCTCCCAGAATGTAGATCGTTCCCCCAAAATCAGTCTGGCGACACTGGCAGGTATCGCTGCGGGAATACTTATCGGTGGTGGCGGATCCGCAGCGCTTGGAAATGCCGTTGTCGTTGGGTCCATGGCAGCCGGACAGTCGGTGGCCCTCGCTTTCAGCCGTGAAAATGAACTGCAGGCGGATCAACTGGCCTTTGATTATCTGAACCGCGCCGGCTATAGCAGCATGGGGCTTCTCACGTCGCTGAAAAAGATGCGAGACAAACAGTGGTTTGGAACAGATCAGATTCCAGATTATCTCATGACCCACCCTGCTTCTGAAGAACGTATGGGCTATATCGACACCCAGGTAGCAAGTCATCAGCTGTCTGAAAATAATCTCAGGCCTATCGATGAAGATGAATTTCGCTTTGTACGGGCAACGCTTTCAGGGAAATACGGCAATGGGGAGAACGCACTGGCAGCATTTGATTCTCAGTTAAAAGCCTTTCCCGGAAACAGCATCGCACTCTATGGCAAGGGTCTGGCTCTTGCACATCTCGGTGATTATCGAAATGCCGTCATTTATTTGAAGAAAGCATTGGAAAAAGATGCCCTCAATCCGGTTATGTTGAAAGAACTTGGGCGGGTCTATTTTTTATCGGGCCAATATCCAAAAGCGCTCCAAGCACTTGAGGGATCGGTCGGGTTGGCGCCGGAAGACAACGAAAGCCTTTTCTACCTTTCCCGTACCCACATGGAACTCGGAAACCTGGACAAAGCCACCGAGGGTTTTGATACGATTTTGAAAAGAAACCCCAAGGAAACAGAAATATACCGTTATATAGGCAATATATACGGTATGCAGGAAAAGACAGGGGCAGCACATTATTTTCTCGGTAAATACTATAAATTGAAAGGGCGCTGGAAGACGGCGAGCTTCCATCTGGAAAAAGCACTGCCCCTCATTAGCGATCCGAAGCAAAAAGAAGAGATCGAAACCATGCTAGAGCAGGTCGGAAAAAGAGCCAAAAGCGAAACAGGGGAAAAAGAAAGGAAATAGATATCCGGGCTAATGCTTGGAAGCACTACGATCAAAATGAGAAAACTGCATGGAAAACGTACCCCTGCCCTGTGTAGCCGATCTTAATGATGTTGAATAGCCAAACATCTGGGCCAGTGGGACGATGGCGCTGATCACCTGAAGACCGGTTTTAGAGGCAATTGACTCGATCTTTCCCCCGCGTGCATTCAAATCACCAATGACATCCCCCATAAAAGCCTCGGGAACAAACAGCTCCACCGTCATGATCGGATCGAGGAGGAATGGACCACCGCTGGACAGTGCCTCCTTGCAGGCCATGGATGCACTCACCCTGAACGCCAGCTCCGATCCAACAGACTCTTTAAAGGAACCGCCGATAAGAACCACGGCCGCATCAACAACAGGATAACCCATGAGGACACCGCTTTCCAGCGACTCCATGACACCCGCTTCAATGGCCGGGATAAAGATATCCGGAATTTCCTTATTCCTGAGCCTGGCGGCAAAACTGTTTCCGGTCCCACGGGGTAGGGGGGCGATCTTCAACTTGACCTCACCAAAGTGCCTCTGTCCTGCCACTTCCTTGTCAAAAACAGCCAGACCTTCCGCTGGCTTTTCAATGGTTTCTCTGTAAACAACCTGGGGTTTTCCAACACTTACGCTGGTTTTGAATTCCCTGAGCATGCGGCTGATAATGATTTCCAGGTGCAGTTCACCCATACCCGATAAAATTGTCTGACCGGTATCCTGGTCCTCTTTGACATCCAGCGTCGGATCCTCCGCTATAAATTTTTGAAGGACCGCATCCAGTTTTTCCTGGTCCGCGTGAGTCTTGGGCTCAAACGCCACCGAAATTACCGGCTCATAAAACTCGATATTCTCCAGCAGAATGGGATTCTCTCTCGTACAAAGTGTTTCCCCTGTCGAGGAATCTTTTAAGCCGACGACACCAACAATGCTACCGGCCCCGGTAGCATCGACCCGCTCCCTTTTATTGGCATGCATCCGCAGAATCCTGCTCAACTTTTCAGTTGTCTTTCGACTTGGATTGTAGACTTCCCCCCCGGCAGTCAACTTTCCGCTGTAGACCCGGACAAACGAAAGCTTACGGCCCTCCATCATGGAAACCTTGAAGATAATTGCCGATAGGGGCTTGGAGTCCAGGGCGGCACATTCTTTGTACTCGCCGGTTTCTGGATCTGTTCCCTTCACGGGCGGGATATCTGCCGGGCTGGGCAAAAAATCGACAATCGCATCAATAAGCGGTTGAATGCCTTTGTTCTTTAACGCCGCACCGCACAATACCGGCACAATCTTCGAATCGATTGTCGCATTCCGAATAGCGCCCTTTAAGGTAGATACATCGATGTCCTCTTCTGAAAGATACGCCTCCATGATATCATCATCGACTTCCGCAAGTGTCTCTATCATCTTTTCGCGATGTTGTTGTGCCGCTTCCATCCATTCGGACGAGATGGGTTCAGAATTGAAGGTCTCTCCCAGTGTGTCGTCATCCCATACGATCTGTTTCATCTGAATCAGGTCGATGACCCCACTGAATCTGTCTTCACTACCCATGGGGATCTGTATGATCAAAGGGTTCGCCCTGAGTCTTTCTCTCATCATATCAATGGTACCAAAGTAATCGGCACCGATCCTGTCGAGTTTGTTGACAAAGGCCATCTTGGGCACAAAATATTTGTCTGCCTGGCGCCATACGGTTTCAGACTGTGGTTCCACACCACCCACGGCACAGAATACACCGACAGCACCGTCCAACACACGTAAAGAGCGTTCAACTTCCATCGTGAAATCAACATGCCCGGGTGTGTCGATGATACCGATCTCAAAGCCTCTCCATTGGCAGGTTGTCACGGCTGACGTAATGGTAATACCTCTTTCCTGCTCGTCAGGCATCCAGTCCATGGTGGCTTCACCATCGTGAACTTCACCCATTTTATGCGAGCTTCCCGTGTAGTATAAAATCCTTTCGGTAACCGTAGTCTTGCCGGCATCGATATGAGCTATAATACCTATATTCCGTATCTTATCTATTTTATTTTTTTTTTTCATCTCACAAACAGCATATTGGCTTGAAAGGGAAAACGGAGATCAACATGTCCTGCAAGCGTTGCTTCCTCTTTTCCTTCCACCAGAATTCTCACGGTTTCAATTTCCGGAATATTTAATATCAACGAATTCACAATGGAATAAATTGTCATCAATTCTGATTTGGCGCCCCCCGGATGGTGCTCCCGAATCTCACGAGACAGGTCTACACAAGCGGTACGATCCTGTAAAATATAAAACCCCCTCAGAAGCGTCCCTTCTGGAATCGTCCGTTCCAGGGCCTTCTGAGGCCCTTCCAACAAGGCATTTATGATCTGAAAACCCAATAATTCAGGGCGGATACGGGCTGAAAGGGATCTTTCCTCTGAAATTAAAAAAGAATTATCACTGTCTGAAAAATAGAGATGGACAATGATTCTGTCCGGCGATTTCTCAGAATGCGCCGGGTTCTCGCGTGCTACGGTTTTTTGGCCGGCGGGGTCTTCACAGCCCGCCCATACAAACAGACACATGACACTGAACAGACAAATCAATGCGGGACGAATCGTTTTGTTGGCCTTCAGCACCATTTAGCCCATCCAGAGTTTCCCTATCAAAGATCTGGATTTTTATGTCAATATGGTGCTGATGTCAATAGAAAGGCGGATTCGGTGTTTTGCTGAAAGACGACAATATATCGAGCAGGATGAATTTTTTATTGAAAGTTCTTTTGAGACGTATTATAGCAAACCAGATTTTATGGAAGCTCAAGGGGGGATATGAATGCATAAACGTTATCTGTTGATGGTAGGAGTCGTCATTCTTGCGATAGTCAGTTTCAGCCTGGTCCTCGCCGAAGAATCCGAGGACAACATGTGCATCCCCATGGGCACAATTATCATCGAACCACCCGATGGGGTTGAGTCAAAGAGGACAGCCGTCGAATTTCCGCATGCAACCCATTTCAACTATTCATGCAGTACCTGCCATCACAAATGGGATAGAGAAACACCTGTGCTTTCCTGCATGACCGCAAATTGTCATGACGTAGCGGTAAGCCCCAAGAAATCAGAGGGACACACGGTTGATCCTGAGCTGGCTATCCGATATTACAAGGCGGCCTATCACGACGCCTGCATCGGGTGCCATAAAAAAATCAAACAACAGAACAAGGCCATTGAAAATTCATACCGTTCCGCTACGACACCGATCCAGCCCAGCGGTCCCACAGGCTGTGCCGAGTGTCACCCCAAAGAATAAAAAAGTCGGCGGGATCCATGCCTCCGCCGACTTTTTACCTTTCTAAACGTATCCTGATCGTTATCCTTTTAACGAATACTTCTTCATGATGCCGTTGTAATAGGCTTTTTCCGAAATGCTGCCCCAGGTCCCGATTTCCTTGGAAAACTTTTTAAAGGACTCGTTGACCTTTGTGGCCATGGGACTTTTGGCCGCCTCTTCTTCGACAACCGCTTCGGCCATCGGCATCAATGCGCTGAGCACGGCATCGGGAAAGGGAACCACCGGCACCTGTGCTTGTTGATCAAGGTCTGCAGGGC
>JASJGV010000335.1:0-6071 GCA_033791325.1 Desulfobacterales bacterium
TTATGCCGCGATCCTATTTTCGGAACATTATTATGACAAGCGGTATAAATACTATAACTCAAGGGGGCAGGGATGTTTGATTTTAAGGAAAAGGTGGCCATAATAACCGGTGGAACAAGCGGGATAGGACTTTCCACGGCAATAATGCTGGCCCAGGGTGGCGCCACGGTTGCCGTTGTCGGGAGAAGTGAAAACAAAGGCGCAAAGGCGCTTGCACAGCTGACGATTATTAACGAAAACTGTATTTTCATAGACGCGGATATATCCAAAACGTCCGCCTGCAGACAGGTAGTGCAAGAGACAGTCTCCAGATTGGGCCGCCTGGACATTCTTGTGAACTCAGCCGGTGTTTTTATGGACGGACCAATAGAAGCTGTTTCAGAGGCGGATTACCAGCATGTCATGGACACCAACGTCAAAGGCACATTTTTTATGTGTCAGGCGGTATTATCAGAAATGCGCAATACAGGTGGTGGTGCCATTGTCAACATCTCATCGGATTCCGGGATTATGGGGAATACGGCCTGCTCACTTTATTGCACTTCCAAAGGGGCAGTGACTATTTTCACAAAAGCACTGGCGGTAGATGTGGCCAAAGACAACATTCGTGTGAACTGTGTTTGCCCTGGGGACATTTTGACACCGATGTTCGATAAAGAGGCAACTCGTTCAGATGACCCGCTTAGCTATCTTGAAGAAATTCAGCGCCATTATCCTGCGGGCCGGGTGGGGACACCTGAAGAAGTGGCGGCTACCATATGTTTTCTGGCATCCGAGGCCGCATCTTTTGTCGTGGGTGCTGCATGGTCGATCGATGGAGGATTGACGGCTTTTAGCTATTGATTCTTAAAATTATTCACAATTTATCAAAACTTGCAAAATTAGCTAGTTACGTGTTATATGGGTCGTTAGCATGCAAATAAAATATTGAAGAACCTCGCAGCAAGCTACGAGAAATCTTCAACCGTAAGGAATTCTGTCTAATTTAGATTCGCTCGCTAACCCCGTAGCAAGCTACGGGGAATGCGCTCGCTTTGCGGTTCACATAAAATGAGGTGACAATCATGAAAAACAGACGATTATTCAATGTTTTCGCTATCCTTTTTCTTGCTTTGTTTTTTCTACCAGCATTTGTATTCGGTGATATAATTTATTTTGACATTGACGGCAACGTCATTGACAGGTCGCAGCATGAGCTGATTACAATGGATAGAGACAAAAACATGCGTATGAAATTAAGCAATGGCTATGATGAAAAAGCCAATGTCTGGAAAGACCCTATCAAATTGAGAAAAAAAAGAATTGAACAGTGGCGGATAATGAGATCATATTATGACCCTAATTCGCTGCCGGTAAAAATAGAGAACGCTTCAACAAAGAATTAATAAAATCGTAAATTTGAATTCATCCCACACTGCAAGCAGCGGGGAATTCAAATTTAAAAGAGTGCTTCCACAAACGTTCCAGGGTCGAAATCCTGTAAGTCGTTGAGCTGTTCCCCCACACCGATATATTTCAGGGGGATATTCAAGGTGCTGCAGATGCTGACTGCGATACCGCCTTTGGCCGTGCCATCCAGCTTTGTCAGGGCAAGGCCGGTGATGTCCAGGGCCTCGTTGAACAGCGTGGCCTGGGAAATGGCATTTTGGCCGGTGGTGGCATCCAGCACCAGGAGAATCTCATGGGGGGCCTGGGGCATTTTTTTGGCAATGGTCCGCTTGATCTTCTTGACCTCTTCCATCAGGTTTATTTTCGTGTGAAGCCTGCCTGCCGTATCGATGTAGACAATATCCACATCGCGTGAAAGTGCCGCCTCGATACTGTCGAAGACAACGGCCGAGGGATCAGCATTGTCTTTGTGTTTGACGATATCGGCCTGTGCTCTTTCAGCCCAGATGGTGAGCTGCTCAATGGCAGCAGCGCGGAAGGTATCAGCCGCTGCAATAAGCACTTTTTTACCCCGGGCGGTCTGTCTTGCCGCTAACTTACCTATAGTGGTGGTTTTGCCGACACCGTTGACACCTACGACCATGACGATGTGAGGTTTTTCCGGAGTGGTTTCTGGAATAGGCGTTGTTTGACCAATAATGCCACCGATAATGTCCTTGAGAACCTGTTTGAGGTCATGGGCATTTTTAATTTCGGAGGCACCTTTCGAGATTGTGTCCATGATGTCCATGGCGGTAGAGACGCCGATATCGGATGTGATCAGCAGTTCTTCCAGTTCTTCCAGCAGTTCATCGTCGAGCTTCCTGTTGCCCGTAAAGAGTTCGTCGATATCCGTCGTGAGGATTTCCCGCGTTTTGGAGAGACCCCGCTTGAGACGATTGAAAAAACCTTTTTTCTCTGAGTTGTTTGATGACGTTTGGTTCATAAAATTATTTTACTCACTCTATGTAATTTAGACTGTTAGGCTGTAGGCTGTTAGGCGTTTTGCACGCATAACCTACAGCCTCATAGTCTACAGCCTATCTACCTGATTCGTTAGTTGGCATGTGCCTGCTGTTCAAGATTAACCGAGACCACCTTGGACACCCCTTTTTCGCCCATGGTGATGCCAAACAGGGTGTCTGCGAATTCCATGGATCGTTTGTTGTGTGTAATCATGATGATCTGCGATTTCTGGCCGATCACTTTCAGCAGGTCATTGAAGCGAAAAACATTGGCATCGTCCAGGGGGGCGTCGATTTCATCCATGAGACAAAAAGACGTTGGCTTGATAAGAAAAATGGAGAAGATAAAAGCGATGGCGGACATGGCCTTTTCGCCACCCGAAAGGAGACTCATGCGCGTGAGTTTTTTGCCTGGCGGGTGAATCATATATTCCACACCCGTCTCCAGGGGCTTGTCTGGATCTGTCAGGATCAGCTTGGCCGTGCCACCCTCGAACAGACGCGGAAAGACTTCGGCAAGTTTTTCATTGACAGCGTTAAACGTGTTGATGAAGCGTTCCTGAGTAATCCGGTTGATCTTCTTGATGACCTTGTGAAGATCCTGAATGGCCTTGTCAAGATCTTCCTGCTGCTCTATGAGAAAGTCGTAGCGGGTTTTCAGCTCATCATATTCATCAATGGCACCCAGGTTAACATCCCCGATTCTGGATATTCTGGACGCCAGCCTTTCTTTTTCTTCTTCCATGTCTCTGACTGGCAAGGGGGTGTTCTCAGGTGTTCTTTCAACCTGCAACCTCAGCTGGTCAATGGTCTGGAAGTATTTCTCCTGAAGGCGGTTGGCGATATTTTCCTGTTTGATGGTTTGTTGTGACTGTTCCAGCTCCAGCAGGCGAATATTCTGGAGCGTTGTTTCCCTGGCCTTCTGGATGTTCGAAACAATACCGTCTTTTTCCTGTAACTCTTCGTCAATGGTTAGATAGTCTGCCTCGTTATGTTGAAGTACCTCTTTGAGTTGTTTGAACTGCTCATACATCTGGGACAGTTTGTCATCCAAGCGCCTGTTGTCTTCCTTCAATGCAATGCGCTTTTCTTTTTTGATGGTAATATCCCGGGTGAGTTGCTCCAGTCTTTTTAAGCCATCTTGCCAGAAATCCTTTAGCCGCCTCAGGGTATTGTGGTTGTTTTCGACGCTTGCGATGAGTGAGGTATGCTTAAGACGCAGGTCTATAATCTGCTGGTTGGCTCTTTCAAGCGCTTCGGTGACGCCACTTATCTTTTCATTGGTGTCTGTGACCGTTTGCTGGGCATTGCGAACCTGTTGCTCTATTTCTGTGATGGCCTTTTGAAATTTGCTTATTTCGACATCGATAGTGTTTTCTTCGCCGACAAGCTGCTCTCGCTCGAGGAGCAGCATTTCCAGGTGGCGCCGGGCATGTTTCAATTCTTCAACAGCCTGGTAAAGATTTTTTTCGGTCTGTCTTTCTTCAAGCAGAAGATTCTCTTTCTTTTCGATATGCTTCTGCAGGGCCTCTTCAAGCTTTCTAACCTCTCTTCCAAGTGATTCCTGTGTCTTTCTTTCAGATTCAACTTTCTTATCCAGTTGTGCCGCCTGACGGGTCAGCCCTTTCAGCTCCTGTCTTTTGGTAAGAATGTTGGACAGTTTTTCTTTGCTGCCGCCAAGAAAGACGCCCTGGTGAGAAATGATGTTACCGTCCTTGGTGACTATCGTCTGTATGCGACCGTTCCGGTTAAAACGGGTACGGGCCTGGGTCAGGTTGTCAGCAACAAAGACATGCCCCAGAAGCGCATTGGCGACATTTTCAAAACCGGCTTTCACAGACACATGCTGCAGCAGTCTTTGCGACGACCCGGTGCTGTCTTGGGTATTCGGTGATACGGGTTTGATGTCCGGTATGGGAATAAACCCGCCCCGGCCTTCTCCCGTGGCCTGGAGATAATCGATGGCTTGCATGCCTGTGTCCTGATTTTTGACGATGATGTACTGTAACGCATCTCCCAGTACCGATTCCACCGCTGTTTCGTATGTCGGATCCGGTTCGATGACTTCTGCCATCAATCCTACAATATCTTTTGAAAACCCTGTGTCGACCCCTGCTTTTGGTGGTTCAGGGTTATCCGAACCTGGTGATTTATTTCCAGGCTGGTCCGGTTTAATGCGCATAATAGCCTGAACACCGTCACGGTACCAGGCGTAGCTTTCAGACAATTTTTTCAGTGCCGACACCTGCGACCGAATCTGATTTCGTTCCATTTCCATAGATTGCGTCTGTTTTACCTGGCGGCTAAGGGCTTCAATTTTAGCGTTGACCTGGTTTTCAAGGGTAGTCAACTCATTTTTCACTATTGCCAGGCTTTCCCGGATAAGGGAAATATCTTTTTCATGTACCAAAACAGATTGTTTTGCATCCTGGACATGTTGTTCGGCAGTTTCGATATCTTGATCGATGCGGTTTCGCCGCCGGGCCAGGTTTTCTTTGTTATTGGAGGCATTCTGGTAGGTGTTTTTGTACCGTGCTTCTTCGGCAACCATCTCCATGAGAGCCGATTTGCTCACCTCGAGTTGTTGATTCAGTTGTGTGAGCTGGTCCCGTATGTGTTGATATTCCGCCTGTTTCGTATCGATCTGGGATGTGGCAGCTGTTTTTTCGACAGAAAGGGATGCATATTCTTTTTCGACAACATCGATCTCTTCGATGATGCTGGTGTTTTTTTCTTCCAGGCCGTTTTTGGCTGTTTCAAGCCCGATTATCTCATGCGCATATCGTTCGATTTCATTGCGCAGGTGATCAATATTCGTTTCTATCCGGTCTATTTTACGCTGGGCTTCGAAAGACTGCGACTTCTGGGCTGAAATTTCGTGGTTCTTTTCCCAGCGTTTCAATTTAATTTCTTCCACCGCCGCATCAATTTTCTTTAACTGGGACGCGTGCTGGAGATCGTCATCTTTTCGCGTTTGAAGCAGACGGCTGGTGTCGGCAATTTTTTCGGCATATTCATCATAGTAATGGATACCCAGATGAATGTTGAGCGTTTTGAGTCGGTCCGAGTATTTTTTATAGCGTTCGGCCTTCCGGGCCTGTCGCTTCAGACCCGCCATTTGACGATTGACTTCCGTTATAATGTCACTCACCCGTAAAAGATTCTGGTGTGTTGAAGCGACCTTGCGCAGGGCTTCCTTTTTTCGGTTCTTGTATCGTGTGACCCCGGCGGCTTCTTCAATAAACAGGCGTCGCTCATCGGGACCGGCGTCCGTAATGATCCCGATGTTGCCTTGCTGAATGACGGCATAGGTTTTGGCTCCCATACCGCTTCCCATAAAGACGTTATGGATGTCCTTTAATCGGCAGGGCTGTCGATTGATAAAGTAGGCGCTCTCTCCTGATCGGTAGAGTCGTCTCGTTACGTTGATTTCGGTGAAGTCTTTCAGTTCTTCGGGGGCTGATCCATTGTCGTTGAGCAGGGTCAGGGAAACTTCGGCCATGTTCAAAGGCGGTTTACCATTGGTGCCGGAAAAAATAACATCTTCCATATTTTTGCCACGCAGCTGCTTGACACTCTGCTCCCCCATCACCCAGCGCAGGGCATCCACGATGTTGCTTTTTCCGCATCCGTTGGGGCCCACAACCGCCGATATCCCGTTGGGAAATTCGATGGCGG
>JASJGV010000336.1:0-7578 GCA_033791325.1 Desulfobacterales bacterium
CTGTAGGAAGCCAACAAAGCGCCTGAACTTAGCATCCCCAACTGCGCTGCAATCCCACCGTAATTCTGGTTATATGATCCCACAATCATACCGACACTGCCAACCAATGCCGAAGTCAGCTTACTCTTGGACAATATTTCAGCAGTGTGTCGTGCATTGACATGGCCCAGTTCATGACCTATCAGTGCTGCCAGCATTGCTTCATTTTCAAGATTGAGCAATATGCCCCGTGTACATGCGATGGTGCCGCCTGGAAAGGCATAGGCATTTACATAAGTTGCGTTAACAATATGAAAATGATACGGCATTTTCCGCCGGTGTGTAAAGGGCACCATTTGATCCCCCACAAATTGAATATAACGTGCCATGCCCTTGTCCTGGGTCACCCCATAATCCGTTGAAAATTGTTGAGGAGAATACATCTTGTCCATTTGAATCTCCTCCTGCTCGCTCACCAGCATGAGCTGTGATTTTCCCGTCACCGGGTTGCTCGCACAACCTACCACGAATCCTGCAGCCGACAGCGCACAAATGTTGATGAATTCACGCCGACTCAAAATATTTAAAACAGACTTTTCCATTGTTCTCCCTCTTTATGGTTGCAACACAACTTTCGGACCACCCATTCCGCCTCATTCGGGCGAAAGCTTAAAATTGAGTTTCACGCTTAGAACACGCACTGAATCCTTTGTGAGTATGGCACAACTTGAAAGATAAAACAAGATTTACAAGCACTTATGATTTCGCCAACGCATCAACTGTCTGGAGAGTTTCTATAAGAGTTTGACATATCCGGCCACACTGATGTAAATTTACTTTTAATGATGCACAACTTTAAATCATATATGATGTTATTCCTGTTGATGGTAGTCCAAGCTTGCTCGAACGTAATTGTCAGCCAGGATTATCCACTCAATACAGATTACGCGACCTTGAAAACATATGCCTGGCAGTCTGAGCATCAGGAAAAAACAGGTGATCTCAGGCTGGACAATCCACTTCTCGACGAGCGCATCCGTCGTGCAATCGATACTTTCCTGTTGGAAAAAGGGTATCAGCGGGCTTCTGACGTTCAGCCTGATTTTTACATTGCTTACCACCAGGAAATTTTCAACCGGATCAGTGTCGATCAGCCCAGGTCCGGCTTTGCATTTGGTATGGGGAGTTACGGTTACCATGGCGGGATAGGTTTCAGTACAGGTACCAACAATAGCAATTATGATGACAGCATGATGGTCATCGATATCATCGATTCGGAAAGTGGCGAAATTACCTGGCGGGGAACCGGTACTCACCCTTTTAAGCGGCACACTGATCCGGCAAAATCGACCAAACAGGTCAATGAAACCGTTAACAAAATATTGATGCAGTTTCCACCGCAGGAGCAGTAATACCCGGGCCCAAAGAACCCGGTTTTGTAACTAGTACCCCTCAGTAGATACCCGGGTCCAAAGGGCCCGGCACTGATTCAACCCTATAAGGGATTAATACTATGCACATTCAGCGTGTGATATAGGGGTTGTCAGAAAAAGGTTCCGATTGAGGACCGTTTTTCTGCTACAAACCCTTATGCCGCGATCCTATTTTCGGAACATTATTATGACAAGCGGTATAAATTCGAAATACGAATATCGAAATACGAAACAAATCCAAATATCAAATGCTCAAATGATCGAAGAAACTCGCAGGATGCGAAGCACTGCCGAACGGCAGAACCTACGGGGAATGCGATCGCTATGGCGGTTCAAACATGGTGTTTGAACTTGTATCTCCAAGGTCTTGTTTTGATCATTCGAATTTGGATCATTCGGTATTGTTTAGGGTTTCGAATTTCGTACTTCGGATTTAAATAGCTACTGTCTTCGGCATAGCCAATTATCTCTTACCTGGCCCAAAGGACCCGGTTTTGTAACTAGTGCCCCTCCATAAATGGTCTTTTCATGCCTGCCAGTGTTGGATGACATGATTAACTCCTCAAAATAGTGCGCCATTTCTGAACGGACACTAACTGTAAGCCACAGAAGGAAAGGAGTTCACTTGGATGCCAGCCTTTGTAATAAGATTATTGAAAATATTTCCCGTGTGATTGTCGGCAGGGATCGAGCCATCGAACTGCTTCTGATCACCCTCATCGCAGAAGGCCATGTGCTGCTGGAGGATGTGCCGGGTGTCGCTAAAACTCTCCTGGCCAAGTCCCTGGCAAAAAGTATCGGCGGCACTTTCAACCGGGTTCAGTTTACTCCGGATCTCATGCCTACCGATATTACGGGCTTCAATGTCTATGACCAGCAATCAGCCTGTTTCTCCTTTCGACCGGGTCCGATCATAACCCATATACTGCTTGCCGACGAAATCAACCGCACCATACCACGGACCCAGTCCAGTCTCCTCGAATGCATGGAAGAACGCCAGGTAACCGTGGATGGGAAAACGCATCTGCTCCCGAACCCTTTTTTTGTCATGGCCACCCAGAATCCCATTGAATTAGAAGGCACCTTTCCCCTGCCGGAAGCCCAGTTGGACAGGTTTCTGTTGAAAACCCGTCTGGGATACCCTGACAGGAAAGAAGAAATTCTGATACTCGAGCGCTTTCAGCAGACAGATCCTTTCCAGGAAATAGCACCCGTGGCAACACCCGAGGATATCAGTCAATTGCAACGGGACAGGAGAGATATCATTGTTTCAGCTCCTGTTCGGGAGTATATCGCCGATATTGTGAGGGCCACACGCGATCACACCGCTATACAATTCGGCGCCAGTCCCCGGGGTTCTCTCGGGTTGATGCGGGCAGGACAGGCCATGGCTGCTCTTCGCGGCAGGAATTATATCCTGCCCGATGACATCAAATCCCTGGCCCCACCGGTTCTCGCCCATCGATTGATCCTTAAGGAGGAAGACCGCCTGCGGGGCGAAAATCCCGATCATATCCTGGAAGGTATTGTCCACCAGGTACCCGTTCCGGCCGCTGCAGGGCCAGTAAATGGCGACTGAATACGATCAAATCAAAGAACCGACCATCTTTAATTCTCTGGTGGTCTGCTTCTTTGTAACAATTCTTCTTTTCATCGCCCTCCTGTTCCGTCAAAAAGAGCTCTCGCTTCTGGCACTTCTGATTCTGTTGGTCATGGGCGGGTCAAAAGCCTGGAGCAGCCTGAATTTTTTCCGCATCTCATGTGATTACCATGCGGATAAAAAGCGGGTTTTCCCCGGAGAAACCATCTCCATGGAATCCACCATAGAAAATAAAAAATTTCTCCCGGTCTGGATGCGCCTATTCTGGCCTGAACATCGTGCATTTGAAGCCCTGAACGACATGGATCCTTTTTCCCGGCATGGGGCAAGCCTCCTGTGGCACCAGCAAATGCGGTTTCAACAGGATTATATTGCCAGACGCAGAGGGGTTTATCGTGTAGGGCCTCCCTGTCTTGAATCGAGTGATTTCTTCGGTTTTTTCCAGAAGGAAAAAAAATTGGGGAAACCGGTTCAGGTGCTCGTCTACCCGCGTCTTGTCCCCATCAAGACAATTTCTCTTCCCAAACAGGACTGGTTTGATACACCCGGTGCCAACAGCCCCATCAAAGACCCCGTCTACATCCTGGGCACCCGGGATTATCAGCCATCCAGGCCTTCCCGGCACATTCACTGGAAAGCAAGTGCGCGACGTCTTCAACTCCAGGAAAAGATATTTGAACCGTCTGAATTTGGCACGATCCTCCTGTTCCTGGACGTGGGATACTTCGACAAAGATCTGACGGGGGAGGCGTTCGAACATACCCTGGAAGTGATGGCATCCCTATCCATTAAATTGAACGAAAGGGGTTACGCAGTCGGTTTGATGACAAATGGTATTATAAAAGGCGGCGGTGCTTCCGAAGTAGCCCCGGCCAGAAACACCCACCAGCTTCCCGCAATACTGGAAGTGCTTGCCCGCTTACAGATTAAGCAGTCCAAGTCTATGATACACGCCCTGCAGCAAACGCCATTCAAACGGCGAGGTATCAGCTGCGCCCTTTTCTCATACGCGTATGGAGAAGATACAGCTGAATCAAAACGTATTCTACAGGAACGTAGCATTCCCGTATCGATATTTGTCTGCCATTCTGATACCACGCTTGATTCTGCTAAACAACAGACCATGGCGGGGCTTCATTCGATCGACAGCATCAGACCCCAGGGGGAACATCAGCCATGATGTCCGGCAAAAAAGTACTGCTGGTTCTGGCCCGTGCCGGTATGGAAATGTCCTGGCGATACGCCTGGGCTGGTTTTCTGATGCTACTCGTGTGCCATCAGGCTCTCCCCCTTGCAGAAGCTGCTGGCGCTTTTGTCATGGCCATTCTCCTGAACCGTCTAGCCACAAGCCACCACCTGCGGTTGTATCAACGTCTTTTCCTTGAAACAACCGGTCTTGTTCTTTTTGCCCTGCTGATCCTGTACCGCTTGTGGTATGAAACCTTTTCCTTTTTCAGCCTGACCTGGCTGGGTGCCCTTACTCAGGACCCCGGGAGCCTGTCTCAAAAATTCATGCTGCGGCTGGCTCTTTTTTGTCTGCTGCTGATATGGCGGGGGGGGCGGTCACTTATAAATCATCCCATGGATTATGATCACGTGTGTATCCAATTTGACAAAGGCATCGGGCTTTTTCTCCTCCTGCTTCTGGTCAAATTTCTGGTTCATGAAAAAGCCGGCATTCTCGTAGAAGGTCTCTCATTCGGGTTTCTGGTAGGCGCCTATTTTATTTTCAGCCTGCTTTCCATCTTCCTGACCCGCAAACAGCCTGACGTTAAAAAATCCTATATGAGCGGTTACCACGGCATTGGTATCACCTTGAGTATAGCATCCTCCATGGTATTTTTTGGTTCAGGAACAATTATCTTTTTTAATCCCCTCTTAACCCAGGTAGCGGATTCGTCCCTGGTGATAGTCAAGGACATAACCGAACCCCTGGTTCCTGTTCTGGCGACCATTCTCATTTTCCTATTTTCCCCGGGAAAAATCCGCCTGCGTGACAACCTCGAGTCGGCCAACCATCCCGATTTGCCAGATGATGTGGTCAATGCCCCCATCAGTGATTGGACAACCGCCCTGTTAAACAATGTGTCGATAGGATTAGGGGTGGCTATCGGCATCATTGCCTTATTTTTTCTGGGACTTTTCATAAGGTATCTGTTGCGCCTGTTGATGAAAAGAAGCGATATAACCCGCTTCCCAGACCGGTCCCAAGCCTGGGTTGTAAACCTGGTCAAATGGGTTTTATTACTGCCCATGCGTGTCTGGCGTGCGTTGAGATCCCTGCTGAAAAATGTTGAAAGTGCCGCATGGGTTTATATGAGATTGCTTCGATGGGGAAAACGAAGTGGGCTGCGGCTGCGTCCCGGTGAAACACCCGCCGAGTATGGCAATCGATTGGTGCGACACTTTCCTGCTCTTAGGGATGAAATCCTGTGGATTGTCAATGCGTTCAACAGGGAAATATACGGACAGATGTCCACCGATCACAATATCCTGTTCCGCCTGCGTTCTGCACAACGACGAATGAGGCATCCCAGATATTGGTCATCACGAATAAGAAAATGTTTTTTTCAATGACAACGCGATTTATAATAGGACATTCCTGCTAAAGATCTCTTGACGATACGGATCATCCATACTATAAAAAGTTATCTTAAAAATGTCTTTTGGCCCAAATCCTGTGTTACGCTCTCGTTTCAAATCCTCAAAATACGCCAGTATTCACCCCAGGGACACTTCCTGCGGGCGCCTGGGGGGTTGAAACTTGATCCCGCCTTGGCCTTGAGCCAAAATCCTATTTTTGAGATGACTTTTATTTCTGCTCTATCCAAAGAAGGAAACAACCCATGCAAAGATTAGGTTCAAATTCTGAAGACATGCGAGACATGAATCCTGACGATACCTTCCTTGGGAGAGTGAAGCTCCTGGTTATCATGCTTAAAACTTTTTTAGGGGATTACCCTCTTGAAGGGTATAGACACAAAGCTATTTTGAAAAATGCAGAAGCTATTCACAGAGTCTGCGAGGACTGGAATCGATATATTACCCAGATAAGATCCACTTCTGATCGAAAAGAAGGGCTCGAGTTCGATCATATTTTCCATCAGAGAGTCAGTTTGCTTGCCACCATGGCCAAATCGTTTGTAGCCGGGAGCCCCATGGGTTGTCATAGAAAAGTGGTCATCAGATCCAACATGGAATATGTATGTGATGCACTCAATTTCAATCCGCAGGAAGAAGATATCAAACTCTTAAGGGTCGCATAGCCTTTTATACCGCTTGTCATAACAATGTTCCAAAAATTGGATCGCGGCATAAGGGTTTGTAGCAGAAAAACGGTCCTTAATTGGAACATTTTTCTGACAACCCCTATAAACCCGGAGTGTACAGTTCAGGATTTTTTATGAAAACTTGTCAGCCAAAAATTGATATTAAGAACCTGACCAGGAAAAAGCTGGCCGAGTGGTTCGAAGATCACGGCGTACGATCGTTTCGTGCGACCCAGGTTTTCAAATGGCTGTACCTGCAGCAGGTGGATGCATTCGACCAAATGACAGATCTGGGTAAGAAAACCCGGGAGCTGCTGTCCCAAAACTTTTTAAGCAAACGTCTTTCATTGAATAAGGTAGAATCGTCTAAAGACGGTTCTGAAAAATACTTGTTTGAACTGGGTGACGGCAACCTCATCGAGTCCGTTCTGATACCGGAAAAAGATCATGACACCCTCTGTATTTCAAGTCAGGTAGGCTGCAGCCAGGGCTGCCGCTTCTGCCTTACTGCACAAAACGGATTGATTCGTAATCTGACGCCGGCTGAAATCATCTCGCAGGTACGGGATATCAATCATTTAACGGCAGGCTCCAGGAATCTGACCAACATTGTTTTCATGGGCATGGGAGAACCTTTGGCGAATTACCAAAATGTCATTCATGCGTTGAAGGTTATTACGGACAGTGATGTGGGGCTGAAGCTTTCCAGCAGACGCATAACCCTTTCCACCGCCGGGCTTGTTTCACGAATGGCAGATCTGGGAAAAGACACTCAGATCAATCTGGCCGTATCCCTGAATGCTACCGATAATGACACGCGCAGCAGATTGATGCCCATCAATCGTAAATACCCTATTGAAAAACTCATGGAAGCGTGCACCGACTACCCGCTGAAAAATCGAAAAAAAATCACCATTGAGTATATTCTGATGAAAGGGGTCAACGACACCCCCGAAGATGCCCGGCGACTGGCCGAACTGCTGCGACCGGTCAAAGCCAAAATAAACCTCATCCCTTACAACACATACGAGGGCAGCCCCTTTGAATGTCCGGATGAGTCTGTCATATCCAGGTTTCAGGAGATTCTCATTGATGCCCATTACACCGTCATGATTCGACGCAGCAAAGGCCGGGATATCTCGGCAGCCTGCGGGCAGCTCAGATCATTTCACAAGCCTGATTAGCTCAGCCGCTGTGTTATTCAACCTTCGCAGTAGGATAACTACGGCTTCAGGTTGAAATGCCTTGCGTCAGAGCCAATCAGGCTTATGAAATATTATCCGATATCAAAAGCTCT
>JASJGV010000337.1:0-2543 GCA_033791325.1 Desulfobacterales bacterium
GGCTTCCAATGGTGCCCGCCTCAATAAGTTCTTTCACCTTGCGGATTCCAGTGAGCCGTCGTAACTGGTGTCCCACCATTAAGACCACGCCGGCTTTTTGACAGGCCTCAATCATTTTCCTGCCATCTTCGATGGTGTTGGCTATCGGTTTTTCAACAAAGACATGTTTACGATGTCTGGCGGCAAGCAGTGTTTGTTCCGCATGCAGGCTGTTGGGTGTGGCCAGGTGGAGGCCATCGATATCATCTCGCTTGAGAATATCTTCGTAGCTATTCTCCTCTTCACAGCCGAACCGGTCACTAAAGGCCTTTCTTTTTTCCGGTACGGGGTCAAAGCAGGCGACCAAGTTTACCTTGCCGCTTTTCATCATCGCATCGCCCACGGAACCGGACCATGCCCCGATGCCGATGAGTGCGAGGTTTACAGTGCTTTTATCAGTCATGTATCCGTCTTTCACTTCTTAAATGGGTTATGTTACTACTTCCAAAATTCGGTTCCAACCGGCGGTGTGTTATAAAACGCGGGGAATTGAAGATCATTTCCAAAATTATTGATGGTTGCACGAGTGCCGCCGCCCGGAAAAAGGAAGACATCACCGGCGTCAATTGGGATTTATTTCCCGTCCAATACTTCGATGCCTACCAGCGATTACTCACAACGGTCCCGTTTCTGGATTCGGTTGTCTACTTTCCAGGATATTTTTCTTCGGCTTTTTCGGCACCGTCGGACTTGTTATAATCCTGCTGCAGGTCTCCGTCTCCTGCCGGTGATTTTACCGTAAAGAAAGTGGCTGGGCCGTCCACTGAACGGCTGCGATGATCCGTAAAACGGGGGATGTGGATCAGATCTCCTCGCTCTACAATACATTCTTCGTCCCCCAGGATAAAATGAAGTTTCCCCTCCAGGATCAGGGTAAACTGCTCTTCGTTGGGATGGTTGTGTAGCGGAGGTCCCTCCCCCTCAGGTTTGGTGACGATTCCGGCTTTCATGAATTCTCCGACAACAGACTGAATAATCATGGCCGGATTGACTTCAGGGTTTTCTTTCTTCATTTAAGCGATATGGTAGATTGGCATGTTACACTTCTCCGCAAAAAACAGATTTTACTGATTTACCCGCCGCAGGGTTACGTATTATTCCTTTTGAGAACATATATTTGTATACATCCATTCAGGGAATAACAATGTCAAAACAGGCGCAATTAAAACGAACTATAGAGGATCTCCGGTATCAGGAATAAGCCCTGCGGCCAGGATACCTGCCACCGCACATATTTCATCGTTCTCAGAGAGATCACCGCTTATACCTGCTGCTCCCAGTATATTTTCATTGGAGTCTTTAATCAATACTCCACCTGGAACGGGAACCATACGCCCGCCGGTGGCATCGCTGATAGCGCCGAGGAACAAGGGAGAACCCTTCAACGTCCTTCGCTGTAATTCCCGCCCCCCAAACCCCATGGCTAAGGTACCATAGGCCTTGCCTTCAGCTATTTCGCGCCGTGCTATGCTTGTTTTCTCCTGTCGCTGCATGGCCTTCATATGCCCGCCTGCATCTAAAACCACGACAGTCAAGGGGTTAAAGCCCATTTCCTGTCCCTTATTCAGGGCAGTTTCTATAATCTGATTTGCTTGTTCCAAGGTAAGTTCTTGCATAGTATCTCCTCCATCATTCTTTAAAAGTTCGGGTATCATAATAACAGCATTGAAATCCCCAAGACTCCAAGGATACCCAGGATAATTTGTCGGAACATAGTGCCGTCAATTGAATTAAAAAAGTAGTGCCCGGTAAATGCCCCGATGACCAGAAAGGGTGATAACGCCATAAATTTGAGCAATGTTGTGCTGTTAGTACTGCCAGTCAGCAGGTGACTGGCAAATATCAAAAGCCCAGTGACGAAAAAATACGCAGCAATCGTACCTTTGAATTCCTCCTTATTCCAGTCCTTGATATAACTATATATAAGGATTGGCGGTCCGCTGATGCTTACGGCACCGCCACAGAGACCAGCTGCCAGCCCAAAGAAATAGCCCCACAGTCTGTTAAAAACGCGTACGCGCGGTACATTCAACAGCGAAAAGAGAACAAAAGCGATGATCACCAAGCCGAGTAGATCCCTGACAACATCCGAATGAGTCTCACGAAGGAAGTAAGAGCCAACAGGAATCCCGACCAAACTCCCTAGTATCAATTCTCTGATACTGCTGAAAGTGAAGTGTCTGCGTAAGGTCCAGAAATTATAAAAAGTTACACAGATCCCACAGATAACGCCGAGAGTTACTGCATTTTTAACACCGATCACGATGGTCAGCAGAGGAACCGCCAATAGTGAGAATCCGAAACCCGTCAGGCCCTGGACAAATGAGGCCAGGAGTATCACCATGCCTGACAGAGCGTACTCTAACCCGTTCACGCAGTATTTTCCCTTACCTGCAGTCGGTAGTGTCTCTCCTGGTTGTCACTAAAAACGTACATGCGGCATCCCCCCAGGCTGTGTTGTTGTGATTTTTTTCTTCTGCCTCTTCACTAAAGCAGGACTCATA
>JASJGV010000338.1:0-2661 GCA_033791325.1 Desulfobacterales bacterium
TCTCCTGTGGTGATTTGCCGTCTGAGTATCTGACCTACCTGGTGACCGTCTTTAATGTGCCGCTATTGTATGTTAGCGGGAATCATGATGGGGAGTATGATTTCACCCCTCCACAGGGATGTGTTGATCTGCACGGCAGGATTACCGTGTGTAACGGTATCCGGATAATGGGTTTGGAAGGGTGCCACTGGTACAATGGGGGACGGTTCCAGTATACTGAGAAACAGATGGCACGGCTGGTATGGAAAATGAAATTTAAGATCTGGTGGCATAAAGGGGTTGATATTATTCTTACCCATGCACCACCCCGCCATGTCCATGATGCTAAAGATACCTGCCACCGGGGTTTTGAGTGCTTTATGACCCTTGTTGAGCGCTATTCTCCCGATTATCTGGTGCATGGTCATATTCACACCTCTTTTAAAAACAGTGAGGCGCGAATAACGAGAATAAATGAAACGAATGTTCTCAATACATTTGGTTACTATATCTTTGATTATCAGAAATGATAAATTATTTTAAACAGTTATTTGCCCGGGACAGAGCTTTTGATGACAGCAGTATCAAGAGTTTTGTTGATGATCAGCAGAAGGAAAGTGCCTACGATGAGAGACATCTGGGCATCCAGGCGGTGCCTCTGGACAAAATTGTAGGCAGTGTCGGGCGGTATAAGGATTTTAATCGGCGCTTCCGGCTGAAGAGAGATCGTCCCTCAGCACGATTCGAAAGAGTCCAGGAGGCATTCAAGAATAAGGTCACGCTTCCGCCGATCACCCTTTACCAGATCAAAAATGAATACTATGTGCTGGACGGGAATCATCGTGTTTCTGCTGCCAAGGATTTGGGTTATGAATTTATTGACGCCCAGATAACGGAATTTCTGCCCACCAAGAATACCCTGGAAAATATTATCTACCGGGAAAAAGTGGCGTTTCTGACGGAAACAGGAGTGCCTGACACCATCGATCTAACCGAAGTGGGGCAGTATGGTCGCCTGTTGAAACAGATAGATGAACATCATGTTTTCCTGATGGAAACCCGTGAGACTAAGGTTGACTACCTTGTTGCAGCCATGGATTGGTACACAACCATTTATACACCTCTGATAACGATCATCAAGAACAGCCGGCTTGACCGTCATTTCGCTAAAAGAACCAGGTCAGATCTTTATGCCTACATCTCAAACCATCAGTGGGTGAGAGGCAAGGAACGCGAATACGGCATTGGCGTCGATCGGTTGATCCCTAAAAACATGGAGGAGTTCAGATCAAAAATGGAATCATTACAAGACTTTGAGCTGCCCGAAATGAAACACTGGATATCGGCTTTTGTATTGTTGGAAGTCACCATTGGTAAAGAGTACGAGGTGATGAATCGGCTGCATGCCATGGATGAGATCCAGGAGGTTCATTATGTACACGGGGGATTTGATCTGATTGTAAAAATCATGATGAACCGCGAATTATTATCGTCTGATGCAGAAATCATCGGTCAGTTTGTGCACCAGAAAGTCAGAAAGGTTAAGGATGTGACCAAAACACAGACCCTGATCCCCATATCCTCCAAGGAAAAAAAGCCTGTATTGGGGAGATCAGCCCTCGGCTAGTAATAGTTGCCGTTTTCCAGCTCTCCGATGGTTTCATCAAGGATACTGAGCACCTGATCCATCTCCTCCATGGTTACGGTGAGCGCCGGTCTCAGGGTGATGATATTTCCTTCAATAGTTTTAAACGCCAGCCCTTTTTCCATCGCCTTGTACATAATGGCGTCGGCCTCTGCAACCGCCCGTTCTTTTGTCTTTTGATCTTTGACCAGATCAATTCCGATATGAAGCCCGATACCGGCGATATTTCCGATGAGCGGATGCTTATCCTTCATTTCATTTAATCGGGATATGGCATAGGTGCCGACCCTGGCAGAATTTTCGACCAGATCGTTTTTCTGTATGTAGTCAATCTCGGCTAGCGCCGCCGCTGCGCATAGCCCGTTTTTCTCATGGGTGTAATGGCCGATGGAGCGGTGTTCCAGATTGTCATATTTCTGCTTTGTGACAATGCCGGCAAAAGGCAGGAGCCCGCCCCCCATGGATTTTCCTAGGACGAGGACGTCAGGGGTGATGAAATGTTCACTGGCAAACATTTTTCCGGTTCGGCCGAATCCTTCGATTATTTCATCAAATATTACCAGCGCATCATAGTGGCTGCAGAGCTCTTTCACGCCTTCCCAGTAATTTTTGCTGGGAACTACCGGGGTTGCCGAAACCGGTTCACCAATGATGGCGGCCACGCCCGGCTCACGTTCAAAAATTGTCTTAATCTGTCGCAGGTATTCATTGTCTACCTCTTCCTGGCTGGAAAACCCCCATGGATTGCGGTAGTAGTTCGGGAACTCGACATGCATCGCACCGGGCATCATCGGGCCCATGCCCCCTTTGAACAACTCCTCTCCCCCCACACTGGCAGCCGCAAATCCCGCACCGTGAAAAGAATCCCAGAATGAGATGGTCTTGAAGTGGCCGGTAACCTGTTTTGCCAGGGTAATTGCCATCTCGATTGCCTCTGATCCGCCTGGGCAAAACAGAGATTGACAGATGTCTCCAGGGGTGATCTTGGCATGTTTCTCTGCCAGGTCGACGGCTTTACTGTTTGTATATCGTCGGGG
>JASJGV010000339.1:0-7278 GCA_033791325.1 Desulfobacterales bacterium
CCCATGGATGCTTTTACGATGATGGTTGGGAGTATTGCCATTGGTCTGGCCGTGGATGACACCATCCATTTCATGCACAATTTCCGGCGATACTATGAAGAGAACGGGGATCCTGTCCGGGCTGTTCAGGAAACACTCAATACCACAGGTAGAGCCATGCTGGTGACGACGGTGGTTTTATCCATCGGTTTTTTCATTTTTATGTTTGCTGACATGAAAAATATTTTCAATTTTGGATTTCTAACGGGGATCACCATCATTATGGCGCTTCTGTCTGACTATTTCGTGGCTCCGGCTCTCATGGTGCTGGCGAATAAAGCAGTAAGTAGTAAGCGGTAAGCATTAAGCGATAAGCTATAGGCTCTAAGCGGTTTGACTGCTTATGGCTTGCCGCCGAGAGTTGCAACAAATCTGGCCATGTCATCTCCTGGTTCAAGGAAGATGATGCCGGTGCGATAGCGATTGTCAGGCATGGGAATGGAGTATATGATATTTCCCATGACTTCCATGGTGTCTTTTTCTTTGACCGGCACCACCACTTTGATGGTGGATGCGTGAATCGGGGCTCTGCTTTCCAGGAGCATGCCTTTTTCACTGATGTCTATGGCTACGCCCATGTCCTGTGCCACTTGGCCTTGTGTGTCGCTACATTCGAAAAAGACACGAAAGTTGATCTTTACCCGTGGATGTTTTCTGCGGTTAATCATGTTTCCCCTCCAGCTTTGCCTTGACAAGGCGGATGATCTTCGTGGTGATATTTCCGGCTTTTCCCTCGATACGGATATGTGCCAGGTGATCCAGTTCGGTGGGGCCCATGTTGATGATTACCAGTTTCGCACCTGTCTGAGCAGCATATTGAGGGATGAGACAGGCCGGGTAGACTGAAAGCGTTGACCCAAGCACCATGCAGACGTCGCATTTCCTGGAGCGGCGTTCCGATTCCATAAGAACCTTTGTGGGTAGCTGTTCTCCAAACAGTACGGCGTCAGGTTTCAGCATCCCCATGCATAAATGGCATACGGGGTCTTCCATTCCCTGGTTTAACCACTCGGCCACCATGTCCATGGAATACCGGTGTCCACAACCCAGGCAGACGGCATGGCTCAGGTCGCCGTGGAGCTGGAATACCTTTTCTTCGGATACGCCGGCTTTTTGATGGAGACCGTCCACATTCTGCGTGACAACCCCGTAAAGTTTTCCCATGTTTTCCAGTTCAGTGATGGCGTAATGGGCCAGGTTGGGCTTAGCATTTAACATGGAAAGATCGCCGCTGGAAAGCAGTTGCCACTGTGTTTTCCTGACCTGCGTATCGGACAGAAACTTCTGAATGGTAAAGTCTTCGGGATTGTACTTCTGCCATATGCCATCCGCTCCCCTGAAATCGGGAATTCCGGATTCCGTGCTGACACCGGCACCGGTAAAAACCAGCACGCGTTCTGCATCTGCAATGAGGCCGGCAGTTTCTTCGACCTGGTGCTCCAAATTGGTCATGGCGGGATTCTCCTAATAATAAGCAGTAAGCAATAAGCAGTAAGCAATAAGCAGTAAGCAATAAGC
Source organism: Desulfobacterales bacterium (assembly GCA_033791325.1). Lineage (GTDB taxonomy): Bacteria > Desulfobacterota > Desulfobacteria > Desulfobacterales > B30-G6 > B30-G6. The sequence continues at coordinate 1,558 of JASJGV010000339.1, forward strand.
AGTACGCAAATAGCAGCTTAGCGCTTACTGCTTATTGCTTGAAACTTTAGAGACATTCGGCACCGTCTCCGGCTTTCCCCGTTCCATATACCGGCTATCCCCATTTCTGGCGGTAACATTTTCATAGATACCGTCATCTCGTTTGACCAGTTTTGTAAACCCCAGATCCCGGAGTTCGCTGTTGGTCTTAGGTGTGCTGACCCCCACCAGCGAGATCAATTTTTTTATGGGTCGGCCGCATTGAGGACATTTGCTTAGAGGGCGCTCTTCCATAGATTGGCTAACTTCAAATATACGACCAATGGAACAGGCATGTTCTGTATGTTCATATTCGTATACAGGCATAGTGGGTATATACCATGGGATGCTATTGTGTGGGAAGTCAATTTTGCCTTATTTTAAAGACGTGATCCTTTAAGCTATAACAGATCTATTTGTATTTCGAATTTCACAAAATATTATTTCCTATGGCAACTCATTTAGTGTTGAACCAATCTCGGATCCTTTGGTTCGATAATCCAATCAGTGGAACTGACGGTCAATCAGCCGCAGGGGATCCAGGGGCGTCCGGCCGGCGCTGATACCCCAATGAAGATGCGGGCCTGTTGCCCGGCCTGTTTTTCCCACATGTGCAATGAGTTCTCCCTGCCTGACCAGATCTCCGGTACTGACCGTTATGGTGTTCAGGTGAATAAAAATGGATGTAACGCCCAGACCGTGATCGATCATCAGGGTTTTTCCCATCAAAAACATGTTCGAATCAACCAGCCTGACAATTCCGTCAGCCGGGCAACGTACCGGGTGGCCAAGGGGTGCTGCAAGGTCCACGCCTGAATGGAAGCTTTTGGGTTTGTCGTTCAAAACCCTGTTCAGACCAAAAGGACTGGTTACGGTTCCGTTGACAGGTCTGATAAATCCTTTGCGGATGAAAAAAGGGACCGGGTAGGGGTGGTCGCCCCGAACGTTTTGGACCTTGCGGTTGTCCGATACGACTCTTGCCTGCTGTTCAGGCTGGGGCGTGACATACTTCTGGGGCAGGCCCTTGATTTTCTGGATGCGCCAGGGGTAGGCCAATATACGGATGATGCGTGACCGGTTTTCGGTCTTTGACTTCACGCTTACCCTAAAATCCGTTTTCTGGCCGCGTGGAACCGGCAGTATAAAATACCCTTGTGGTCCCACTATATAGCGTTTTTCTTTTACCCAGACCTCGGCTGTCGGTTCAGATCTGCCGACGACCATATCCCCCTGGTAGGCAGTTTCCGGAAGGTCCAGATCCAGGGACCAGCCACAAGAGATATCCCAAAAAATAAGAACTGAAAAAAAACAGATACCTATCCATCTTGTCATGTCAAAAAGCCTCCTAAAATAGAAAAAATTCATAACACATCGGAATATGTATGTCCATCGACTTGGTAAAAGCGGATTAAGATGCTTGACCCCGTCTACAGGGGTGGGATATAATTTTATTGTCCAAGGGAATTACTAACCTGTTTCACCAGGGAGCTTACTGTGACAAGCTTACGTAAGACAGATACTTTTGGGTTTCTTGTCAGTCTCTTTGCACTGGCGGTAGTTGTTTATGCTGTCTACAAAGGAGATCTGGTGGAAAGAGTACGGTCTTATATTCGATCCGATCTGCTGATAGCCAATACAAAGCTCAGGGCCGAGAATGAAAAACTTAAAAATGCGATCGAGGGGCTTATAAAACAGAGTCATCGCATGGAAAAGGCCCTGGTGGGTCGGACCATTCAGTTTTCAATGTTGAATGAAACCGCTATGGCGCCCTGGCAATCAATAATCAGTCCTTCTCAGGATACCCCGGAAAGTCTGGACAAAGAATCGTTTTTAAACCAGCAGATTTATCGGGCCTTGCTGGCGGAAAAGAAACGCTGGGATGGTTATCATCAGGCACAATATCGAGATCTTCTGGAGAGTACGCTTGAGCCTGCCGTGGTGGACAGTCAGTATTTAATTTTTCAAGATGAAGATAGCCGGGAAACTTTTTTTGAGGTAGAAAATGCCTTGAATCTGCACAAGAGATTTATCAGGGATATTCGATTGTTTCATGACGAAGTCCAATACCGACAAAAACGACTCCAGGAGGATCCGTCCTACCAGCTGTATGACTTGAAATTCAACTTAGAACCATTTGCCAGGGAGTCGGCCATGGCCGACTCTCTTCAGCAGGCCATGGCCGCTATGGGGGCCGGTATATATCCCCAGGAATCGGCACAGGTTCTCGATCGGCTAGGGAAAGCCTTTATAGAACCCATTCAGGAATTGGCCGGGTGGCTGGAAGGCCCTGCGGACTTAGCAAGGCCCGGGCCTTATAATTACAACTTTTATATTGTGTTCGGAAAAAAACTGATAAATTACGCAGACACCCTGGCCCGGCAATCATTGATTCCTTTGGCACCCCTGGCTCTCGGGGAATTGGACTTTTTCAGCCGGAGAATTAACCAGGGTCTCGTGCAGTTGTATGAGGCCGGTGGTCAGGGCAACATCGATTCGACGCTTCTTGACATGGATACACTGGGGCAGGATGTTCAGTGACGTTATTCAGTATCAACAAGTTGGTTCTTTGGATCAGGTCTGAGATAGTTGAGTCAGCCGGAATCATTCCGAGAAAGAAGGCAGGAGACAGAATTAAGAATCCAGAAGAAGGAACTTGCTTTTGGCTGAGCTAAACAAAACCGAATACCGGAGAGACCCGCGGCACAAACGCCAGCATTGCGCAAGCAATATCCGAACACTTCTGTATCCTGTCTTCTAATTCTTATTGTTAACAGACTGAATGATAAAGCACCATATTAGGGTAACCCAGTGCAGGATCATTTGGCTCTGGATATCGTTCACAATGAGGCATTCAGATCGGACAGGTATGAGCGCCAACGATCAAACTCGCTTTTCAGGGTTTCATAGCTCTCATCGTTGTCAATGTCCAGGGCTGCCCCGGGAAACTGAGTTGCCTGGCTCGCGAAGCGTGTATTCAAGATATGCGAGATGGCTTTTTCCAAGTCCCTTCGGGGAACCCATCGTTTGAATATGGCCGTAAGCCATGGCCGGCCGAGCTTGGCGGACAACAGGGAAAATTGCAGACCCAAAAGAAGTTTGAAACTTTTAAGTTTTTGGAATCGAAGAAGATAGATAACCAAAAGGATCATATTTAAGATTTGTTTCTGGTACCGGTATGCATACATTTTGTTGATGTGGATGCGATGTTCAACCCTTGCCGGTCGGACCATGTGCAGGTTGTTGATCCGATAGTTTTTTTCCCTCATGTGCAGATAGGCCATTTTAATTCCAGGTCGATTACCCGATGGATAAAAATACTGCATGCTTTTTTCAGGGGTCAAGCCAAGGATATAGTCGTGGCGGCTCAGATCGCATTGTGCGATAAAGTGTTCCACTTCATGAGTCGTGATCAGGGGTGAATCACAGGGTACCACCAGGACGGCCTTGTTCACGAATGCCGCAATCTCAGAATCTTTCCGGTCATTCAGCGGTGGTAATGATTCGAGGAACGCATACCAGACATTCTCTATCAAGTTGGATTTCTGTTCGAGAATGTGAATCTTCTTTGGCTGGGTCAAGTCGATGCGGGTATTTTTCAGTGCGGACGTCAGTTTCTTTTTGGGTCCAACAATATAGATATCTCCGATGGCAGGCGCTTTCTGAAGGGCTTCGATCACGTACTGAATGCAATACCGATCGTTCAGTTTTAGCAGGGCTTTGTACTGGTCGCAGACAGTGCGACTGTCTTCATCCTCTCCCGCAACTAAAATCGCATCATATTTCATAAGGTTTTTCATCAATTTTAAATGGTTGCCGGGAGGTGATTGCCGGCAAAGAAAACGTGTGGAGATACAAGACCTTGTTATTCTGCCGAACAACTTTGGACAGGTATCAAACTCAGGGCTGGAAAGTCAATATAAATGAAAACATAGGGGCACAATCCCACCGATCAATTCTTTCTTTTGGCAGCTTCTTCATCCCGCAATATTTTTCTCAGGATTTTCCCCACGGCAGATTTGGGAAGATCATCACGAAATTCTATTATTTTCGGAACTTTGTATATGGCCAGTTTGGTTTTGCAAAAATCAATAATCTCTTCGGCCGTGGCTGTTTCTCCCGGTCGCAACACCAGAAAGGCTTTTACCGTTTCGCCCCTGTACTCATGGGGTATCCCCAATGATACCGCATCCAGTACTTTGGGATACTGGTAAAGCACTTCATCGATATCTCGCGGGTATATATTGTAACCCCCGGCAATAATCATATCCTTTTTACGGTCCACGATATAAAAATAGCCCTCTTTGTCCATCTTGGCGATATCACCGGTGTGTAGCCAACCATCTTTGAGGGTTTCGGCCGTCTTGTCAGGATTTTCCCAGTATCCCTTCATGACCAGGGGGCCTTTTATCAGCAATTCGCCAGGACCACCCTGGGGAACCTCTTTTGTACCGGTCTCGATATCAACCAGTTTGACATCCATACCGGGAAAAGGGATGCCGATGGAGCCGGGTTTTTTGAGACCCATGACAGGATTTGCAATACCCAGGGAGGTGGTTTCGCTCATTCCCCACCCTTCGCTGTAGGCGATGCCCATATCCTCTACTTGATCGATGAGCTCCACCGGAATAGGCCCACCGCCGCTGTTCAGCAGATCGAGCTTTTTAGGCAGGTCTATTTCAGTCGCTTTGGGGTGATTCACTATCGCATTGATCATGGTGGGAACAGCGGGTAAAAACAGATTCTTTTCAAACCCTGCCAGGAGATCCATGAAAGGATCGATTTCGAAACGGGGAACCAGTATCATGGTGGCACAGTTTAACATGGCCCAGTTCAGACAGACAATGTTGGCATATACATGGAAGAAAGGTAAGGCACACATGACCATTCTGTCCTGTGGGGATGAATACTGCATGGACGCGGAACCCCAGAGAAAACAGCTGTGTGCCGCAGCCACCATGTTGGCATGGGTCAGAACGGCACCCTTGGGAATCCCGGTGGTGCCCCCGGTAAATTGAATCATGGCGGCATCTTCAGGTTTTAATTCTATCTTGGGTTTTTTGAGATTTTGATTGCTGTCCAGCAACCGGGAGAAATGGTGCCAGTGATTTTCCATCTGAAGCGTTTCCGGTGTACTGATGTCCACACCATCCATAAAGTCAAAAACAGATGTGGCAATTATCCTGGGAATATCCACCTCCACGGTAACGGCTTTAATATTGGGGATCACCATGTCAAAGGTAATAAAGGTCGAAATCCCTGTTTGTTTGACCAGCGCCGTCAGTTCCTCCGGTGTGTAAAGGGGATTAAAATTGACCACGATGGCACCCACATAGAGCGTGGCATAATAGGAAATCAGGTACTGGGGGATATTGGGCAGGTGCAGTCCCACCCGGTCTCCTTTTTTGATGCCCAGTTCAGAAAAAACATTGGCCATGCGGATGGCCATTTCACGCAATTCCCAGAAAGTTATTTCCGACCCGTAATAATGGATGGCCACTTTATCCGGCAGAGAATTTGAGGGGATATCCAGCAAAGCATGAACTGGTATGCGGGGGAAACGATAACTGGTTTGAACGTTGTAATCATAATGTTGATGCCATATGCGCTCTTCCATAGCTTTTTCTCCCGTTTGAATAACTTTTATTCTCCCGTGAACACGGGATTTCTCTTTTCCAGAAAGGCGGTAAACCCTTCAATACAGTC
>JASJGV010000340.1:0-4241 GCA_033791325.1 Desulfobacterales bacterium
ATACGAAAAATCAGGTCAGTACGGCTTTCTGCTTCAGGCGCTCATACCCGCCAAAGGACGATCCCTGCGGGTGGTGGTGATCCATCAAACCTGTATCGCCTACTGGCGGGTTAATGAAGAGATGGATGGGTTCTACACAAACCTGGCAAAAGGTGCTAAAATAGATCCTGTGTCAGACCCAACCTTGCAGGAAGCGGCGATTGATGCAACCCGGAAATTTTGTGCTCAGACAAGGATCAACCTGGCTGGGTTTGATTTTCTCTTTTCAGAGCAAGACCTCGCTGCTGGTATCATACAGCCGCTTTTTCTCGAAATTAATTATTTTTTTGGTCGCAAAGGGCTGGGCGGGTCTGAAAAATACTATAAAATGTTACAAGCCGAAATAGACCGTTGGATCAAACAGATATAAAATGGACCCATTCGCTTACAATCTTTCAGAAAACGATATAAAAAAAGAACGTAACAAGGCGCGCGAAATGCGCGGCTCCCAGTGGTGGAAACGAAAATGTGACAAAGGCACCTGTTATTACTGCGGTCGCTCGATCCTGCCCAAAGAACTGACCATGGATCACATCGTACCCATCGCCCGGGGCGGAAAAACCACCAAAGGTAATGTTGTTCCCTGCTGTAAGGAATGCAACAACCTGAAAAAGCAGCTCCTGCCCATGGAGTGGCAAGCCTACCTCTCCCGTCAGACGAAATGATCTTACATCATTTGCTGTGTTGCGGAACATTCGCAGTAGTACACTACGGCTTCATATCCCGGCGCCTTGCAACTGCTGCAACCTCATTTCGTCTGAAAACTATGACCTCACGTCATTTGCTGCGTTGCAGAACATTCGCAGTAGTACACTACGGCTTCATACCCCGGCGCCTTGCAACTGCTGCAACCTCATTTCGTCTGAAAACTCTTTAAACACGTCACACAAACGCTTGAATCCTTGTATCTTTAATATGGATCTGCTCTTTTAGAGATGACCGACATTAAAAAGATTGACATTTTTTCTATAAACGATTAGGTTAATTTCCTGAAATAACTTCATGTTCTTATGGATTCGTCGCGTTGTAGTACTTGCTTTATCTCTGAATCGTCCTGCTGTCCGGTACCCACAGCGTGCCAGTCTATAAATCGTTTCTACTTTGACGGCCGGGAGACACGATGCGCACAAAAAAGGAAATTGAATATCTTTTAAAAGCGATCGATGCATTCCAGAGACATCTCCTTGTTGTCTCACCTGACTTTAAAATTCTGGCATCAAATATCCCCATTAATGAACTGTCCGAGTCCGAAGTTGCTGGAAATACCTGTCACAAACTTTATTACAACCGCTCCACACCATGCGATAACTGCGCTGTCGAGGCGGCCAAGGAAAGTCGCTTACCGACGTTGTGCCCCAAACCGGAGAGCTTTATCATGGAAGGCCGCCTGCCATGCTTCTATGCCTATCCCATCATGAATGGAGATACCGCGGAAGCCTATGTCAGCATGGACTTTCAGATCCCTGCCATCGGCATGCTCGAGGAAAAACTGCATCGTACGAACTCGTTGCTGGAAAATCTCCTTTTGAGTGCGGTGGATTGCGTGATCGCCGCTGATATGAAGGGAAATATTTTCCTGTTCAACGCGTCTGCCGAGGAAGTTTTCGGGTACAGCAAGGAAGAAGCCAAAAATACAATTACTGTGCGTGATATTTACCCGGGAGACGGGGCGCACCAGGTAATGAAACTACTGCGAAATGATGACTCCGGCGGCAAAGGGCGGCTCAAAACCTATCATACTAATGCCCTTTCCAAATCAGGAGAAGAGATTCCCATAAGTCTATATGCATCGGTTATCTATGAAGATGGCCAGGAAATTGCCTCAATCGGCTTTTTTCATGATCTCAGAGAGCGTCTCCACATCCAGAAAGAACTGGAGGAAACACAACTGCAGCTTCTACAGGCGGAAAAAATGGCCTCCCTGGGAAAACTGGCTGCCGGTGTTGCCCACCAGATCAACAATCCGCTGGGGGGCATTACCCTGTTTGCCAAGCTGATGCAGGAAGAATATGACCTTGAAAAGGGTGCCCAGGAGGACCTAAGCCGTATTTTAAGAGATGCTGAAAGAGCTCGGGACACCGTCAAAGAGCTCCTTGAATTCACCCGCCAGACAAAACACCTGATGCAGCCCAACAATATTAACGATGCGCTGGTTCGGACACTATTTCTTTTGGAAAACCAAACCCTTTTTCAAAACATTGACATCCACAAAGATTTCCAGCCAAAGCTCCCTCCAGTGTCTTCCGATGCACAGCAGTTATACCACTTGATGATGAATATTATCCTCAATGCAGCTCAGGCCATGAATGGTGACGGGGTGCTCGGGCTTAAAACCTATTACCGAGAAAAACAGCGGCGTGTTTGTATCGAAATATCAGACACGGGCCCGGGAATACCTGAAGAAGCCCTGCCACATCTCTTTGAGCCTTTCTTTACCACCAAGGATGAAGGAAAGGGAACCGGTTTAGGGCTCAGTCTGGCCTACAATATTGTCGAAAGCCACGGTGGCCGAATGTCTGCCAGAAACAACCCGGACAAAGGCGCCTCTTTTATTATTGAACTTCCATCAGATTCCAAGCATCAGAAAGGAGACAAGCGTGAGTGACAGCGCTGAAACAATACATATTCTAATCGTTGACGATGAGCAGGATATTCGAGATGGCTCGGAGCGAATCCTCACCCGAATGAAATTCAACGTTTCCACGGCAGCCAGCGGTCAAGAAGCCCTAGAGTTTTTTCAGGAGATAACACCAGACATTGTTTTGCTGGATCTTAAAATGCCGGGCATGGACGGCATGGAAGTTCTGGACCGGATCAGAAAAATCAACGACAACACCATCGTCATTGTTATTACCGGATATGCCACCGTGGAAACGGCCATCCAGGCCATGAAACATGGTGCTTATGATTTTATACCCAAGCCCTTTGAACCAGACCAGTTGCGACTCATTGTCAGTCGGGCCTCTGAAAAAATCCGACTGAAAATGGCAGCGGAAGAATTGGCCCGGGAACGACAGCGGACGCTTTTGGATCTGGGAACTGAAAAAAGCCGCATCCGGACCATCATCGAGTCGCTACCCAACGGGGTCCTGGTAACCAACACCCTGGGCCGGGTTGTCCTGGTAAACCCGGCGTTCAAGCAGATTATGGGGGTTGAGTTGGACCATCCCCTGGAAGATAACCTCGACAGATATCTCTCCGATGACGGCTTGTGCAAACTTGTTATGGAAATTTCCCAGGGTCGTCACATCGATTTTGAAGATATCCCGGAGTATGAGTTTTCCATTTCAAGAAATCAGCATTTCATGGCCAAGGGGCGTCCCGTACTGGGTCAGAAAAAGGAATGCCTGGGAGCCGTGGTCACAATTGTCGATATTACCGCACTTAAAATGATCGATTTGCTGAAATCAGAGTTTGTTGCCAAGGTATCCCATGAACTGCGGTCCCCCCTGTCCACCATTCACGAGCAGCTCGCCGTGGTCCTGGGTGACATGATGGACATCGCGCCTGAAACCGACCAGAAAATCCTCGGTCGTGCCAAGGAAAAAACCCATAGCCTCATTTCTTTGATCGGTGATCTGCTAGACCTCTCCAGAATCGAAGAGGGTATTATCTGCAAGGAACCTGTACCTGTTCAGGTCGATGCCCTGTTGAAAAGCATTATCGAGTTTCTACAGGACAAGGCCAAAGCCAAGAAGCAGACCCTGACCCTGGAAATTCTGGATGAAAATCTTCCGGATATTCAGGCAGATCCCCTGGCTCTTGAAAGTGTTTTTGGCAATCTCATTACCAATGCAATTAATTACACCCCTGAAAACGGTCATATCCGTATCACGGCCGAGATGGCCGGCATTAATGTCCGGGTGAATGTCATCGATAATGGATTTGGAATAGAAAGCAGGCACCTGGATCAGATCTTTGAACGCTTTTATCGTGTCAAAAATGATCAAACACGTTATATCACAGGAACCGGCCTGGGGCTTCCCATCGTGAAGGAACTGGTGCAAGCGCTGGGTGGGTTTATTGAAGCAGAAAGTGAGTTTGGAAAAGGATCGACATTTACGGTGTTGCTACCGGTTGCCTTGAACAGTTAACCAAAATATTTGAGCACTCGGGTATTTTCTACTCGTTTAAATTTGAATTCCCCGCTGCTTGCAGCGTGGAATGAATTCAAATTATAGATTCAGATCCATTTGTTAAGA
>JASJGV010000341.1:0-6408 GCA_033791325.1 Desulfobacterales bacterium
CTTTCAGCAGGTTTGGCTTTCTCTTTTGTCAGTTAAATCAAAATTCATCTTGTTTAATTATACAACATAACCTAACATAAAAAAAGGGCAACTGTGTGGTGCTGCAATCAATATATCAATAAGTTGTAGAAAATCTTTGGGTTGCAACTCTTCTTGATATGAAAAAAATTTGAAATGGGCTTAACCCGAACTTCTCTGTGATTTGGTCAAAAAGGCCGTTTTTGCTTACAAAATAGCATAATAGACCTCTTTCAAGGGGTCTATTATGCGACTATCCTGTATGTAGTCAATCAGTTACCGTGGTCCGATCCCATTCCCTGTACCTCCCTTTTCTGTTGTGGCCTTTTGGCTAGCATATCGGCACGGTGTTTGTTCAGCTGCCGCCGCCGTCATCCGATTCGTCTTCCAGAGCCAGGGCAAAGGCCCGAAGGGCCGAAGCATCGTACCAGCGGCCGTCATGCCAGGAGATCCTGTGCCACCCGTTAAATGCCTTGGCATACACATGGAGATGCTCGGCAAAGGCGGCATTGGTGCATTTGCCAAGAATATCGCCTACATCGACCGTTTTATGGAAATCACCGTCGCTATCATTGGTGTACGTTAAACCGCTGAAAAGGGAAGTTGCCACCTCAACCCGTGTAAGGCTCATGTCATTTAGTTTTTGGTTACCGCGTTTCAATGTAAAAGTCGCCTCGGCGTTGTTTCCCGGCTGGCTTGCGTTAAAGGCAACCTTGACTTTGTCACCCGAGTCGTAATACATAAAGCCGCAATCGAAACCTTCCGGAGAATCCTCGTCGATGACGTCACCGCCGACTACGGGCAGATCGATGGTCGCCAAGCAGGATCGGTTGTCGATAAAAAGATCGAACACGAATCCGCTGCCGTCTTGATTCTCACTAGGAGCAACCTCTGTCGGAGTGGCCTCGGAAGGAGAGTCCGGTGCCGTGGGCATGATAAATTCAAAATCCGGGTTAGAATCGTATGGGTTGACGAGATTTCCGTCAACGTCGTACACTTCTATCTTGATCTGATACAGACCATGGGCGCACTTAACATCGCGAACGGCAGACTCAAAACCGCCAGGAACGGCAGGCTCAGCATCGCAAGGAAAGTTCGTAGTGTTCAAATATCCCGAGTACAAGTCCGAATTATACAAAGGATCCTCTGGCCACTGATTAGAACCTGTCAGATCCTTGTCGATGTCCTTCGGTGAATCGGGCTTGAACCGATAAAGATGCATGCCTTTCACCCCAACTGGGCCCAGGGGCACGGTGGGGAAGGTGACCTCATCGTTCTCCTCATGGATATAATGGCGGGTCACCGGTTGAATGGATTCATACCAGAGACTGCTGGTTCTCTTTCGATACAGCAACCGGTAGTAGTAGACGTTGGTATTGGGGATGTTGTTGCTGTGTCCCATCCTGAATCCGAGGTTGGCGCCAAAAGGAGCGTTTTCCACGAGGTGGCCATTGTCGACATAGTCGACCCTCCCGTCGGTGATCTCGGACAGGGTCTTGCCACCGATACCGTGTGGCTCCACCCACGTGTAGACACCCGAGGGTGGGTCGATGGTATCGTCGGCGCAGATCTTGGCCCCCTGTTCGTTGGTGACTAGTAGCACCTCGGTAGCGCATTCATAGTTCCAATGCACATGGCAGCTCAGACCGGGGTCGTAAAGGGTCACCCAATTGCTGTCAATGCACTGATGGGCGGTGAAGTAGAGGTCGGGTTTGTCACCGGAACACGAATACTCGATATCCCTTTCAAAGTACCCGCTGCTGTCTGTGCAGGTACAGGTGATGAATTCTTTGTCGAAATAGCCATATATCCAGGGGAAATAGCACAAATAAGGGGCGAGTGCATCAGCCTTGTTGAGTATCTCCCTTCGTAGTGCAACAGTTGAGGGTGCAGTTGTGATGGCTTCAAACTGTTCCCGTTTCATCGATTTCATCGATTCTCGGACATCGGACAATTCACCGGCCATCGATTTAAAGGCCACCGGCTTGTATTTCATGGGTTGGGAATACGGGCCCGGACCGGGACCAGGGGGATCTGGAAACGGAGGCCACGGCTCCGGCGGCCACCGTTCTATGATGTCAATGAGTTCATCCCTGAAACGAAGCAGCTCATATTCGGGCAGTTTTGCGAGCACAACATAATAATGGTCCACCTCCCAGATATAGACGCAGGCATGACAGACACCCAGTTCACGGGTGGAGCCGTCGGGCATTTGAAACGACTTGATCAGGCGTCCGCGTACCGTGCAGGTACAGGTCAGCCATTTTAGAAGATCATCCTTTCTGACGGTCATATTTCGATCCATAACGGCCTCCCGCAGCCGGATCTTCGCTTCAACTCCCCCTCTGTTAAGCAGTAGTTTTTTGGAGTTCTCCGATACGGGGTGTATGCCGTCCGGCAGTTTCCATGCAAGGCATGTCTTTTGGGAAATCGGTTCGATTTCCAGCCGCGGTCCGACGACGACCCTGATTTTTTCGTTTTTCAGCTCCCTGGGAAGATCGAAGCTCACCTTGCCATCTTTGATGCCTTTGAGCGGTTTTTTGTCTACAAACCGGTTTTTCCCATCAAAGGCATATACCATGGCTTCCGGCAGGTCCTGGCCTTCAAGCTCCGCCATGCGGATGCTCATATTGAGTTTGAATTTTGGACCGTCCTGCCTTTCCTTTTTCCCTAGTTGTTGTTTTTTTGAATCCATTTTTTGCCTCCCTTGTTAATGATAGAAATGAATCAAGGTAGAACGGGCAGTTAACCGACCGCCCCCTCTCACAGATTTCGGCGTACGGTATTATCGCACCGGGCTCTTCGAATCTTGCTCACTTGCACATTGACAGGCTTTAAACCAAAAGTTTTAGCTGCCTACTTGGGTGCTTTTCACTGATCCTTGGCCCTGGTATCAAAAACTGGTTTGGAAACATCTTGAGCCTGAACAGCATTGAATAAGGTCCTGTGATCTACACGATAGTGTCATGGTATCATATAAGCTGCCTAACAATATTTTCTCCGCCAAAACAGGCTAAACTGAGTCAAAATTTGAGTTAGCACCCGGTTCATAGATACATTAGACAATATAACTCTTGAAGAATGATCCTAAGATTAGGGTGTTCACTAGCTGTTTTCGTACCCTCGGAACTATCTTAGATTGTGGTACATCCCCCTCAATCCTCTATCATCTCTGGTAATATGGACAATATTATCAGCGCTAAAGCCGGTGGTATAACGCCACTTCATAAGTTTATCGATAAAAACATCGTCAATTAAATTTTCATTTTTGAGCATGTCCAGCACCTTTACCCGAAACAGGTCAGCCAGGGGACCAACATCCGCTCTTTGCATAACATGAAACACACCATGTTTGGATGGCAGTATAAGTGGTACGTGTTACTCATTATTGATGAGTGGGAGGTGGAGGGTCCTCCCACTCTTTTTTGCTTAAATTTCTTGGTTGTTTGTATTTTTTTTCGGTGCAAACAACAACACCTATCCTGTTATTCCAGTAATATCTTTCGAGCTTCTACACCGAAACCACCAGTAGAGAAGGAAAAGAGTTAATAGAAAAAATATAATGGAGTGTGGTAGGAATGTTTGCCTGCAGAGCAGAAAAAGAAACGTCATGAGAGCCGTAAGAATCGCTGCAATGAGAGCCAGCCAGCACATTCTTTTCCTGTAGGCAACAATGAAGAGAATTAGTGCTACAACAGGAAGCACAAATATTAGCAGATTTATTAATTTTATCACTTGTGGGTTACATACTTCTTCCTCTTTCTGGTTAATTTTTGTTCTCTCCACGTCAAAACGGCAACGATTTGACTCCGCTGCAGCATGTTCTGCATCACCAGCAAAATACGCCTTTACTTCATATAATCCGCCTATCGCAGGGTCGTGGCTGACAGACCAACTTCCATCGGGATTTGTCGTAGTCAATTTCGTTTCAATTTGACCATCTGTTGTAAAATCGACAGCAATGGTCGCACCAGAAAAACCCGGGAAAAGTTGACCGGTAATAGTAATAGATTCTCCAGGTCCGATGGAGGAGGACTCAAGCTCTGGTCCCACTAAAGCACCTGTAGAAAAAAGAGATATTGCCTTATCTGCTGTTACAGGATCAATGGTGATTTCTCCTGGCTCAGGTGATGCAAGACCATCACTGGCTCCATCAGTTTGGGTATCCAGGTCAACAAGAATTCGTCTTCCGCTTCCGCTTGATGCATTACAGTTAAGTATTAACCTGGAGGATTTAGTAAGATGTGTCCAGATATCAATTCCGCCAATAGGGATAAATGTGTTTGCATATGGAATAAGCGCTTCAAGTTTCGTTTTTCCAATATATCCAGGGGCGTATTCGTCGTTAGGAAAAGGTGGTGAGATAATAATACAGACCTGGTCTGTACCTCCAGATGGGAGGACCATGCTTGATGGTTCAAGTTGTGCCTTCCATCCTTTTGGGATGTCTTTCATGAGAAAATGTACAGGAGTTGCTTTATTCTCAAAAGGATTATTAACCGTAAAACGCATGCACTGTGCTCGATAGGGACTTGATGCACTTGTGTCAAAGGCTGTTACATTCTCTTGGGCAATATTATCAAGTGTATATGACTCTAACTCCGATTCCACAATGATAACTTTAAGGCATGTGTGTTCTCCGACATCGGTCTTCCAGGTCACATATCCAATTTCACTGGTGTGGGCTCCGATATTGGGAAAAATTGCAGTGCCAAGGTAACGCCAATCGGCTCCTCTGTCTCCCATCCCTGGAGGATGATTAGCATAAACCTGCACACGGACATTGCTGGCGTCTCCATCACCAGCGTTGCTTATGCGAAAATAGACACGATTGTCGTGATCAACCCAAGTATCATCACCATTGCCAACTGGATTGCCTGAGCCATCAGTATATCTATATGTACCCCATCCATTTTTTTCACTATCTATCCAGATATCCACTGTCTCCCATGGTGGTGCTCCCCATGGTGTTATCTGAGGATTTGAGGGCAGTGCTGGCGGGAGCAGATATTCTACTCGAACATCGGCGTCATCTCCTGATTGGCTGACATAGGTTATGGTGAGATTTCGTTCAGAATCTGTATATGAGTCGCCAATCTCAAGTGCAGCTTGGTTTAAATCCCCTGGAGAATCAGGATCATCCAACACTATGGCTTTTAATATTGTATTTGGGCTTTCATCCACAAAAGACAGTAAGATTCCACTGGAGGGGAGATTCTCATCTCCGTTAATGAGTTGCCTGTTTTCAATAACGTAACCAGCGAAAACCGCCCCTGTAGATATTGGAACTTTTATCAGCTGGGTACCGGATCCAGTTTCATTTGGTGAGAGTGTTATGGTCGTATCAATATCTGCTGTTGTTGGTGAATTAACAATTTGGGTGCGGGATCCTGGGATCCATTGGCGTTCTAATTTGGCCCATCCTAAAAAGTGGTTTTTGTGAGGACTTAGACCCATAACGCCCCAGGGAGTCATAACACCTCGAGATGTACCAGGAAACCAGTTCAGGCTACCGTAATGGGTTTTCACATCAAGGTGATGTCCCAATTCATGAGCAACCACAGCAGCAGCTTCATCATATGGTAGACCAGATAAGTTTGCGGCCCATTCATTCACCACGGATAGAGACATAATTCGCTTATCAACAGTATTGCCATCTTCAATATATTGAACTTCCATGCCTTCATCCGTTACCCACGATGCATAGGAAATTCCCTGGCCGCGGAAGTTTGGATGATTTGTGATGACGGTTACTCTGTGATAATCTGAGAAATCAACATAAGGATCTGCTAAATCAATCGCATCTTGACCAGTTTTAAAAAAATCATAGTCTGAAGAATTATATCCGAGTGAAAGCCAGCCATTATTTGGTGCTCCTATTGGTGCGTCAAACTGAAAAGTTGTTTCACCAAATGTCGACTGGTCATAAAAGGTATCTATTTCATTATTGAGAAGTGTTGCCCAATCATCGCAACTTGCAAGACGGGTTGTTGCATGTTCATCCCATAAGACGCAAATTACCAAGACACGTTGATCAATACCTATGTGGTTTATGTGTGCTGCATGTATTGTATTATTTTGTGTAAGAAACAAATAGATGACAAAAATATGAAGCAGATAAATTGGTAAAATGAATTTTCGTTGTATTCCCATCATAATATCTCCTCCTTAATTGATGACTTGTTGATACCTGAAGATGGTAACCTATGCTCGAACTAGGCGGACAGAGCTAGAGTTGCGGGCCGATTGATAGTTCAATCATAATACGTTCATTTTCACCTTTTTATCCATAATGGTTATAACCTAAAGAGAGGAAGAGACACCCGCCCAATGCAACTTTCTAGAGCAATAAAAAAGCCGAACCACCTTTCTCAAGGTAGCTCGGCTATC
>JASJGV010000342.1:0-2839 GCA_033791325.1 Desulfobacterales bacterium
TTGAGGGCGAGGTCGTGGTGATGGGGATGAATGACTTTTCCCAGAAGCTGGCTGGCGAGATCGTTTATGTCCAGTTGCCTGACGACGGCAAGGTCCTCAAACCCGGTAAAAAATTTGCGAAAGTTGAATCTGGAAAATGGCTGGGCAAAGTGTTGGCGCCTTTTGCCGGAGAAGTAGCGTCGGTCAACGAAGATCTGGAAACTGACCCCGGGTTAATTAACTCAGATTGCTATGGCAAGGGCTGGATGTATCGATTGACACCCAAGGGCACACCCGACCTCAGTCATCTGATTCATGGCCCCGAAGCTATGGAAAAATGGATGATGTCTGAACTGGAAAAGTATAAAGAAGAGCTGGAAGGCTAGCCTGTCTCAACCGTATGCTATCCATCATGAATGGGTTCCGATAGAACCTGCGGTGGAAGAGATTCCCGCAATTTTTTAAAAAAAATATCAGGATGAATCTGCCCGGCTATGTGAGTGCACCACCGGGGCGCCTGTTGTTGGTTAGAAAGAAATATAAGTGACATTGAACAAAAAACCAAAGCCCTGCCTGTATAGATGGATCAAACCTGGACGAGCTATTCTATTTTTAGTCCTTTCTCTATTGTTCTCAGGAGCATTGGCCCAAGCCGGCTGGTTGGTTGATACCGAAAAATTCCATATTTCCGCCCACGGTCAATTATCCTGCCAGGATTGTCACACAGATATCATCGATCACCCCCTGCATCCTGATCCCGTCCATGTCAGTAAACAACTGACGGATTTTTTCGATCCCGAGCAATGTATGGAATGCCATGACAATGTGCCGGAGGAATTAGAGAATAACCTACACGGCGGAAAAGCAACCAGCCCTGGTCAATCGTATGAAAACTGCCTGGATTGTCATAACCCCCACCAGATAATTTCAGCCGGTGATGGAACGGAAAATGTTGATTTTCAAAAGCCCCTGGACCAACAGTGTGGTGTATGTCATGAGCAGCAGACAAAACTGCCGGTCTTTTCAGAGGAAGATGAAACATGCCTGACCTGTCACAGGTTAATGGGAGCGGGTGATCCAGATGTGGCAGAAAAAATCAGCCAACAATGCCTCCACTGCCATGCAAACACCGGAACCGAATCGCAAAAGATAACAGGGAAAACCGTGCCCCTGGTGACACCGGAGCGCTACAGGGAAACCCCGCATTCGGGTCTTGCCTGTACCGAATGTCATCTTCAGGCCGCGGCCTTTCAACATGGGAGCCAAGAAACGGTGGACTGTGGGCAGTGCCATTTGCCTCATGATGAAGCGATAACCCATGATGCCCATACTACGGTTGCCTGTCAGACCTGTCACTTGCATGATGTGGAACCGGTGAGAGATACGGATAGCGACCGCATCCTCTGGAAAAGAGAGCGTCATTTAAGTGAACCCCTGAATATTCACGAGATGATCATCCCTGAAGGGGAAACTGCCTGTCGGCGTTGCCACACCCGTGGCAATTCAGTCGGTGCTTCGGTCATGGTATTGCCTTCAAAGAGTGTAATCTGCATGCCCTGCCATACGGCAACCTTATCTTTCGGTGATACGATTACCACCGTAACATTGATTGTTTTTTGTATGGGACTGGGGTTGTCAATACTGCTCATGATATCTGTTTCATCGGGCAGAAAGGGAGCTGCCGGATTGCCGGAGAAGACCATCGGTTCCAGAACACCGGACAGCATAAAACCACGATTGTTGAATCTGGTGGGTTTTACTAAAGAAATCATTTTGAATGTATTTCTACAAAAACGGCTTTTTGTTCATTCGCCTGGCCGATGGTTTATTCATGGCCTGCTTTTTTTTCCCATGGCCCTGCGATTCCTATGGGGCATTGTCGTGTTGACAGGATCTGTGTGGCGCCCGCATTGGCCATGGGTGTGGCAACTGATCGACAAGAACAGTGGGGCGGGCGCTTTTTTCTTTGATATTACCGGTGTAATGATATTTACCGGCGTGATCCTGGCGCTTTTCCGGCATCTGTTTAGACATTCAAAACAGATGCCCGGTCTGCCCCGGCGCAGTTGTCTGGCCCTGGTTCTGCTGGGGAGTATTGTGGTAACTGGATTTGTTCTCGAGGGCATGCGGATCTCCATGACAGGCGCAACGGGTAGTGCCGCCTTTGCATTTGTTGGTTTCAGCATCAGCATGCTATTTCTCCATTCAGAAACCCTGAGTGAGGTCTATGGGTATGGGTGGTATGTGCATGCCGCTCTGACGGGTGCTTTTATTGCTTTTTTGCCTTTCAGCCGGTTGCTGCATATTATTCTGTCCCCAATGGTTTTTGCACTCAATGCCATCACCAGACATGAACGGAAATAGTGAGTGTAATCCCTGTAGCGACTCGACTTGAGCTCGTCGACAAGTCTTGTTGCAGGGATAGGAATTTTTATGGTTCTTTTTGGAGCGACAACGTCGCGTTCCATAAAATCGTGCTACGATTTTATTGTAGATAACAACAGTATTCTCATCTCCCAAGGGGAGAATCCGGAGGTTCTATATGGATGAGAAATTTGAATTTGAGAAAAAATATCGTGACCAGGTGCTGCGATGCTCCTCGTGTGGATTTTGCCGTTCGGTATGCCCGGTATATGGTGCCACTCTGCGTTCGTCTTACAATGCCCGGGGCAAGATGCTTGTGTTAAAAGAGGTCATGGACAAAAAAATCGATCTCAATGATGAACTTATTGAAACCCTGTTTCAATGTACCACCTGTGCCAATTGTTCCACCAACTGCCCTTCCGGTGTGGAGGTGACAGAGATCATCAAATTGGCCAGACAGGATATGGTCCACATGGGTTCCTGCCATCCTGCCTTT
>JASJGV010000343.1:0-5016 GCA_033791325.1 Desulfobacterales bacterium
CAGCAAGCTACGGGGAATGCGCTCGCTATTTCGGTTCAAGCCTTATTCAGGACAACTCATTGCAATGTATGCTTGGCGCTATCAGCATTTGGCTGTCTTGATTTTTTTATGCCCTCAGCTTTGCTAATCAGCCACTTTCCAATCGACATTGCAATATCTGGTCTCAAAACGACACTTGTTAAAATTTCTCTGGTATAAGCCATTTCGCCATCTGGGATCTTTTCAATTGCCTTGCCGGTTGCTACATTTATCTCTAATTCCATTGTGTTCGGAACTTCAAGATGTTCAATATAAAAGTTACAGACTATGTCCCCTTGCGGTGTTGCTCCACCCCAAACACCTGAAACAGGATGGGTTTTGTGATCCGGAGCCTTTCGAAAGTTAATTTTTATCGTTGGTGGCTTCTTGACTTCCATTGTGACCTCCCATGCAATATTTTACCGACTATCCTTTTGCATTATCCATAAGAGCAAACTCTCTCAGTATCACATAATGCGCACTTGATATGTTACTGCTGTTCAGATGCTGGCGTCATACGTGGCATTCTGTATCGGATTGCCGTTGCCGTTTTAACCAGCCCATCCTCAATTTACATTTTGATACCTTCAATTTCTTTGCCTGCATAGATGCCTGGAAAACTAAAGGAGATTCTAACAGGTGTTCACCATTCAATCTACATGCTCATATAAAACATCAAGCAGCCTTACCTCAGCTAATGTGTCCATTTTACAATATTTTCGCAAACTCTTGTAAATATTATCTTTATCAGCATCAGACGTGGTACTTTTCACACACGATAGGTACATCATCGAAGCAGTATTGCCATCCGATATTTCCAAATCTTCATAACTGAGATCGGGGGCAAAGGCCGGCAAAACACTTTTTAAAGAGGCTGACCCCATCATTTTCGGATGATACAGGTGCCGGGATCTGAAGGGTATCAGCAGATCGATCATGCGGGTATTGATGTTTTCCAATTCCAGTTGGTAACGGGGAAATGCCTGACCAAGCTCCCGGTTGATTCTGGACTCGAATCCCCTGTTATAGACAAGAACGGAGCCATTTCTGCCGCAATTGGCGATCAAGGCCTCAATGAACGTCAGTCGTGGGTCTGTAGGCTCTGTGTGGAGAAACTCAACGTGCTTCAATTCACCACTTCTATTTTCCTGGATGTGAAGTGAAAACTGAAACGGGATTTGCTGATAAGGGGACGTATTGTCAAACAAGGGGATCGCCGGGAATATGGTTTCGTAATCAAGGTAATAGATGGGATACGTTAACGTGCTTAAAAAGTTCTTTATGTTTATTTTGTCAACATGAACAGTCTGCTTTCTATAAACATCGACATCGATGGCTTTTCTGCCGGGTATACTGACGCCTTCCGGAATATGGGCAACATCGAGGACGTTATTCTCCAACATCTCCTGCAGCTGAGGTCCCTTGAAAATATCATAGACCGAATAGGCCGGCACATGTTTCCAGCAGTGGTCTGTATAGTCACATTCAAAAGGCTTTTTGCAGTGGTCGCCGATTTCAACACAAGGTTCGGTGCCTGTATTCAGCACTTCGAGGAGACCTGCTAAAAAACCCGGGATATCGGGTAATCTGCTTTCAACGATTTCGGTGCAATCCTCCAGGGCAAAGAATCCTTTTGGATCGAGACCTCCCTTTCGTACATATTGATTGTTTACGTGCATCAGAATCGTTTTACGAATGTTGTAGCCTGCCCCCTCGAAAGCATAACGCTGCAATGCCATGTCATCGATGTGATAATCCTTTGCACCGGTGGATTGTTTGACTTCGATCAAGTCCCACTTTTCGGAGTCCGCCACTTTCTTCAGAATGTCGATCCGGGAAAACGCGCCATCCGCTGAGCAGGCAGTCGCTTCGAAAATAGCCTGAAAACCTTGATTTACCGCCTGCTCGGTAGAGGCGATGGCCTTGTCGATTTCATAATATTTTTCCGTAATTTCGATGCCGTTTTCAAAGTATGCCTGAGCCAGCCGGCCAACTTCATGCCCGCTGTCAAAAAGGTGCTGTCTTGTTTCCGGGATTTCTGGATACAGGTCCCGACGGTGCCTGTAAAACCAGAGGGCCTTGGGGCACTGCAAGCCTTTCAGGTATTGTGATTTTGATAATCTGTTGATTGGTTTTATAATCGATGCCTCCGTTTTGAGACTATTGTTTAATCATGTTTTTTAATTTGGCCCACAATCCTGAGCCAATCATCTCATCAGCCTTTCCAAGAATGCGCTGGATTAACTCAAGGACGTCTCCTTCACCTGCCCAGTGTCTCTTTATGACTTCTGGATCTGTGTTGTTAACAATCTGATTCAGAACGTAAGCAGCTAACGATATATCATCGATGTAGCCGATAGGCCCTACAATTGCTTCAGGCACTAAATCTATGGGAGAAACGAAATATGCTATAGCACCTGCAAGCTTGGCTTTATCTTTTACAGGAACATCTTTGTCGATCGAAAGCTTGCATAAAAGATGAAATAGATCGGGGGCTGCTAACAGATATTCTGACCATTTATGATTTTTGCCCTCATCAGTTTGAAGCCATGATTTAAATTTATTTCGGAGTTCCTGATAATAACCCGTATCTTGATCTGCCATTTTTGCCTCCTGCTGATAATTTTCATTCGATTATATATTCATTCCACAATCCTCAGTCTATGTGTCCCTTTTGGCTTATCCCATACCTTCTGGAGAACTCAGAACCACCAGTCAGCCTGCCATGTGATAATACTACTCCGACAATTAAATATGTTACGGTTGTCATTCCCGCGAAGGCGGGGCACGAAGTGAAGCTTTCGCGCTATCCAGAAAGACACTGGATGACGGGATTTGGCTATTTAGTCGCCGGGTTAATATGATCTTTTGAAGAACCTCGCAGCAAGCTACGGGGAATGCGCTCGCTATTGCGGTTCAATCATGGCACGACACTTTCTTAATGGAGATCACTGGCTTTCCCATGATAATAAGTTTGAACCTCTTGCATTTTTTCATTGAACTCAGCCTCAGTGAAAATTCCCTTTTCGACTAGAACCCGGTACAGGGTGTCAAATTGGATAGTATTTGAGACGACAAGATCTTCAATAGATTTATGATCAGTTTCATGTGTCATAATTATCCCCCTCAATGCTTTTTATCTTCAATTGTGTGGTCAGGTGCAGGTCTTTTCAGTTTATAGAAAATTCCCAGACAGGCAAATAATAGTGCGATTACCCCGATTAAAATTGTAGCCCACTTTCCAAGGATTGATGACAGAAGAAATGCCACGAAGATCAGCAATACAGCAATCTTGATATATTCATTTCTGGAGCCAATATTCGAAAATAATTTCTTATACTCATCCATGTCTATACTCCAGTTTAAATACCTTTCCGATTTCTTTCAGACTATCACGCCACAATCTTCGTAGCAAATAGATTGCCACACACCTGGGTTTATTGGACGCCCCCAATACTCTCTCGTTTACGGGCTCGGTTGACACCATCCGGCCGTGTTGTGATGGTCGGAAACATATGTGCCAGGGGGCACCAGGGTGTCGAACCAGGCCAGGTCTTCAGGTAATAGCGGGATCTCCTGGGCAGAGACCAGATCATCCAGGTGCGCTGGTGTGCGAGGGCCAATAATGACGGAGGTGATGGCCGGCTGGTGCAGGATCCAGGATACGGACAATGCTGTTGGTGACTGTCCCTTGGCCCTGGCACGGTTTTTTACCTTCAGGGCAACGTTTATACCGGCATGGGTAATCCGTTCCGCATAAATGCTTTTTGTTGTTGCCCGGCTGTTTACAGGGTAGTCGTCCGCTGTCTTGTATCTGCCGGCCAGGGTACCCTGGGCCAGTGGTGACCAGGTAATTATGCCCATGTTGTAGTTCTGGCACATGGGTACCACTTCGTTTTCGATTCTCCGGTCAAGGAGATTGTACGGCGGCTGCTCGCAGACAAATTTGGGAAAGCCTTTCTGGTCGGCGATGTGAAGTGCTTCAACCGTGCGCCAGGCCGGATGCGTGGAGCAGGCAATGTATCGGATACAACCCTGGTTGACGAGATAGTTTAAGGCACTCAATGTCTCTTCCTGGGGAATGTGCCAGTCCGTGCGGTGAAGAAAGAAAATGTCGATGTAATCGGTCTGAAATCGTTTCAGGCTCTCCAGGCAACTGTTGATCAGGTTGTGGCGGCTGTTACCCTTTGTATTCGGTTGGTCGCTGGTGGGCATAAAGGCTTTTGAGGTCAACAGAACCTGGTGCCTTTTCGCATTGTTTTTAAGCGCCTTGCCGATTATTTTTTCACTCTTTCCGCCGGCGTAGTTGTTGGCACAATCCAGCAGATTGATACCGTAGTCCAGGGCCTTGTCAATCATCAGAAAAGAGGTTGGCTCGTCTGTGGGACCTCCAAAATTCATCGTGCCTAAGGTCAGCTCTGAAACCATGAGTCCAGAGCGGCCTAATCGTCTATATTGCATGTCGCTGATTCCTTTATTCCGTTTATGAAGTTATTGAAAGCCCCACAGAGAGAACCGTGGGGAATGTGCTCGCTGTGGCGGTTCAAGCGTTGACCCCGCTCATTGTTCTTCCGAAAAATTTATCCGCCTTCGCAGAAAACCACGGGCATGAGCATCCTGGGTCATATTAAGGAACTATGCGTCCATAGTAAACCCCAATGTTGCATAAACAACATGACAAAAGGTAACAAATGGGTTGTTATTACAACCCATATCATAGGGGAAACACCATTTTCTGGATATTCCACCAGGTGAATTGAAGAACCTCGCAGCAAGCTACGAGGAATCTTCGACCGTAGGGAATTCTGACTAATTTAGATTCGCTCGCTAACCCCGCAGCATGCGAAGCACTGCCGAACGGCAGAACCTACAGGGAATGCGCTCGCTGTTTCGGTTCAAACATAGTGCTTTACCTGGTATCTCCAAGATCTTGTTTTGATCATTCGAATTTGGATCATCAGGTATTGTTTAGGATTTAGGATTTCGTGCTTCGGATTT
>JASJGV010000344.1:0-13665 GCA_033791325.1 Desulfobacterales bacterium
ATCCACCATTGTAATCGGTGAAGATGCCGCCTGTACGGTGGATTCTTCTGGGTTTGTGTGGATAGAATTGTAGCGGTTTTAGGTTTTAAGTTTTAGGTGTTAGGTCCGCAGTGTAACCGTAGGCTTAAAACTTAAAACCTAAAACTTAACACTAATAAGTTAACTCCTTGAATATAAAGAAAAAAAGGCGATATGCCTCCTGATTCAAATTATAAATATAGGTAATTAGGCTGTAGGCTATTAGACTTTTAGCCGCTAACAGCCTGATATGTCTAATAGCCTAAACACCTAATGATGTGCTTCATGTACGAATAGAAGTTAAGGAAAATATCTAATGTCTCATAGCGCCAATGAACAGATAAGTAAAATTTTTGATCCCATCCGTCTCGAGATTCTCTGGCGTCGATTGATTTCCATTGTGGATGAAGCCGATGCATCGGTGGCCAGAACAGCTTTTTCAAGCTTGTTGAGAGATGCCCATGATTACACTTGCATGTTTACGGATCATCGGGGTCAAGAGCTTGTGCAGGGTACATTTTGCACACCGGGTCAGGCCGGTGCCATGGCCCTGGGTGTTAAAAAAGTGATTCAATCCATACCCCTGGATGATTATAAGGAAGGTGATGTGATCATTGTCAACGATCCCTGGCTGCTGGCTGGTCATTTGAACGACGTCTGTGTCTTGAGTCCCATTTTTTACAAGAATAGACCCGTGGCATTCACTGCCTGTGTATTTCACCACTCGGATATTGGCGGCCGTGTATCCTCGGATAATCGTGAAGTGTATGAAGAGGGTTTATTTATACCATGTATCAAATTGTATGATGCAGGTGTCCTTAATGAGGATTTACTGGAGATGATCCGCTGGAATGTTCGAACACCAGAGGAGGTCACCGGTGATATCCGCTCTCAAGTGGCTGCCAATCATGTATGTGGTGAAAAAGTGATCGAAATGATGGCCGATGAAGGCCTTGAAACCCTTGAAGACCTTGCAGATGAAATTATCCAAAGGACCGAACAGAGTATGCGACAGGCAATCATGAAAATACCCGATGGTATCTATCCCTATGAAGGTGTTATAGAAGGGGCAGGGGAAAGAAATGATATTAAGATCTGTTTAGCTGTTACGGTAAAAGGCAGTGACATTCAGGTGGATTTTTCAAATACCTCTCCCCAGGTCAACTGGGGTGTCAATGTGGTCTATAATTTCACCTATGCTTATGTTTTTATGGCGGTTAAATCTGTTTTTGATCCGGATCTGCCCATTAACGAAGGCGCCATCCGTCCTGTATCCATGACCGCCCCTGAAGGGTGTGTGGTTAATTGCACCTTTCCGGCTGCGGTGGCAGCACGTATGCAGGTGGGTCATTTTATGACCGAAATGGTTTTTCGGGCCCTTTCAGCGGCTGTACCGGGTCGGATCATGTCGGACAGTGGTGGCACACCGGCCCAGACCAATATCTTTTACGGGAAACGGCATGACGGAAAACCGTTTCATACCATGATTATTCGGGGTGGCGGTCTAGGCGCAAGCCGGACAAAAGATGGACACCAATGTGCTATTTTTCCGGCCAATGGCGCCAATACACCCGTTGAGATTTTGGAAAGCGATACCCCTTTGATGGTCCAGGCAAGGGAACTGGTCTGTGATTCAGGGGGTGCCGGTAAAATGCGGGGTGGTCTGGGGAGACGGATGGTCATACAGGTTCCCGATGATGCGCTGGCACCCAAACCACCGGTTGCCATCGCTGTGCAGGCCGGTCGTTTTCGATATCCACCCCAGGGGATATTTGGGGGCAGCCCAGGCACCAAGGCCCACTATCTGAAAAATGATCTTCCTGCCGACCCCAGTGGTCTGACATTCTGTGATGCGGGAGACAAGATCGATTTTTACAGCGCCGGCGGTGGTGGTTTTGGTTCCCCCCTGGAAAGAGATATTCAGGCCGTTGAAAAAGATGTCCTTTATGGGTATGTAAGTCTTGAAAAAGCCAAGGAAAAATATGGCGTGGTGATGGATTCCGGCACCCATAATGCGGATCAGGACGCCACAAAAAAATTACGTGCTTCCCTGAAGACGTCTCAATCGTCTCTGGAGGTTTGAAGAGTACCCTGCAGCAAGCTGCAGGGTATCTCCCGGTAAGGATTTTATCTATTTGATTCGCTCGCTAACCCCGCAGCAAGCTACGGGGTTAGCGCTCACTATTTCCGTTCAGGAGGTGAATAATGACGAGAACCTTTATGCCGCCCTTTCAATCCCTGGATGAGCTCAAGACGCATCAGTTGAAGGGTCTGCAATGGACGGTATCCCATACATACAAGGGGTCCGCCTTTTACAGAGAGCTATTGGATAAATCCGGAGTAGGGCCCCAGGATATCCTCAGCCTGGATGATATTCAAAAGCTTCCTTTTACAAGCGCAGAGGATTTGCAAAACGGATATCCGTTCCCCCTTTTGTCGGTTCCGGAATCTGACATCGTTCGAATCCATGCCTCTTCTGGAACCACTGGGAAACGAAAAGTATTGACCTACACCCAAAAGGATGTGGATGACTGGAGTCATTTTTTTGCACGCTGTTATGAGATAGCAGAACTTACCAAAGAAGACAGGGTTCAGATTGCGGTGGGCTACGGTGTCTGGACCGCAGGCGTCGGCTTTCAGTTAGGGTGTGAACGATTCGGCGCTATGGCATTGCCTATCGGCCCAGGAAATGTCGAAATGCAGTGCCAGTTCCTGGTTGACCTCCAGACCACGGTCATGTGTTGTACGGCAAGCATGGCCCTGCTCATGGCCGAAGAAATTGAAAGACGGGGTCTGAGAGATAAAATCGCCTTGAAAAAAATGATATTCGGATCCGAACGGAGTAGTCATGCCATGCGCCAGCGTATCAAGGACTTGTTGGGGCTGGAAGACATGTTTGACATTCCGGGTATGACGGAACTCTATGGACCCGGCACCGGTCTTGAGTGTTCACGGCATGAGGGTATTCACTATTGGGCAGATTACTATTATCTCGAAATCCTGGATCCGGAAACATTGGAACCGGTCCCTGAGGGAGATGTCGGGGAAATGGTCGTCACAACCCTGTGCAAGGAGGCGTCGCCCCTGATCCGATACCGTACACGTGATCTGACCCGTTTGATACCGTCTGCCTGTTCTTGCGGCAACCTGCTTCCCATGCATGACAGTATTCTGGGTCGTTCAGATGATATGATTATTTTCCGGGCCGTCAATATATATCCGGGTCAGATTGATGAAGTGCTTTCATCCGTACCTGAAATATCCTGTGAGTATCAGGTTGTACTGGATCGGGAAACCAATGGTAAAGATACCATGACCCTGCGTGTGGAATGTGGTTCAGAGTCAGATGCTGCCAAGGCCAGGGAAATCGAGGCTGCCATCAGTCGAAAAATAAAAGACAGTATCATGGTAAGCTGCGATGTGGAGTTGCTTGACACCTGCTCCCTGCCCAGATCGGAACGAAAATCAAAACGGGTTTTTGACAACCGCTAACAGTAAATGAAGGGAATGAGTAATGATCGCGTATGATTATTTAAAGCCAAAGGATCTTGCGGAGACGTTCAAGCTATTGGATCAACACGGCAGAAAAGCGGAATTGATTGCCGGCGGAACAGATGTCATGGTGGTTGTTAAACAGAGCAATCGCTCACCAGACACTCTCATCTCCTTGCGGGGTATTGAGGAACTTCGGTATATTCGTAAAAACGATGGCTACCACATCGGTTCCCTGACAACCCATCGTATGATTGAAAAATCTACCCTCATGCAGAATGAATTGGCAGCCCTGAACCAGGGTGCCGCCCAGGTGGGTTCTGTGCAGGTTAGAAATGTGGCCACCATCGGTGGGAACATATGTAACGCCGCCCCCTCAGCCGACACGGCAGCCCCCTTGATGATACTGGATGCGGTTATCACGCTTAAAAGCAGACAAGGTGAACGACAGGTTCCTATTAGAGAATTTTTTGTAGGCCCTTCTGAAACCGTGAAGGAATGGGATGAAATTTTAACCGAAATCACCATCCCCGAACAGATGGGAACCTATGGTACCGCCTATTGCAAACACGCACGCAGAAAAGCCATGAACCTACCCATTATAGGGGTCGCCGTTGGCTTGTCCCTCAACACGGATGAGACCATAGGTGATGCCCGGATCGCCTTGACCGTAGCAGCGCCCACACCCATCCGTATAGACGAGGCAGAAGATTTCCTGCGTGGCAAGTCTTTAACAGATGACATCTTGAAGGAAGCTGGTCTGATCGCTTCTTCACCGGAATGCTGCTCACCCAGGGACAGTTTACGCTGTGAAGGGTGGTACCGGGAAGATATGGTGCGGGTCCTGATCCCGAGGGTGGCCAAAGAGGCTGCCATGAATGCCAAATCAAAAATGAACCGTTAGATCCAACCCAGGGCGTATAACAAGCGGTATAAAAAGGAGTGACTGATGAATACTGTTTCTATTTCATTTAACCTGAACGGGGATCCGGTGGTTGCCGATGTTCCCAGGGACTGGACCTTATTGAAAACACTCCGGGAGGTATTCGAGCTCACGGGTGCCAAGGAAGGTTGCGGGGTGGGTGACTGTGGCGCCTGTACCGTGATCGTGGATGGCGACGCCGTTAATGCCTGTTTGTACCCCATTCCTGAGATCGAAGGCAAACAGGTGCTCACCATCGAGGGTGTTGCAAAACCGGACGGTTCTCTACACCCCATCCAACAGGCCTTTATCGAAAACAATGGGGTTCAATGCGGGTTCTGCACCTCGGGTATGATCATGTCTGCAAAGGCCTTGCTGGATGAGACACCGGAACCTGAAGAAGCGGATATCCGCTCAGCGATAGCTGGCAACCTCTGTCGTTGCACCGGTTATGTTCAAATCATCGAATCCATTGAAATGGCAACCAAACATGAATAGTGTTCCCGACAACGAAACCAATCCGTTGGGGGACAAAATATTCAGGAGGCAAGATGACAAATTTCCGTTATGTGGGTAAAAATATTCCAAGGACCCTTGAAACAGACAAGGTGACCGGTCGTGCGGTCTATATAGACGACTTCAAGCTGCCGGGCATGCTGTACGGCAAAATCCTTTACAGCAGCTATGTGAATGCCCGCATAAAAAAAATCGACACCACGCAGGCAAAAGCCCTTGCGGGTGTCCGCGCGGTACTGACCGGGGAGGATATCCCGGAGGTGCGTGTGGGTTTCATAAAAGACCAGACGGTACTCAAGAAGGGCAGGGTGCGCCAGTATCGTGATGAAATAGCTGCTGTGGCAGCTATCAGTCCTGAGATTGCCCAGGCCGCAGTTGATCTGATCGAAGTTGAATACGAAGAAATACCGGGTGTCTTTGATCCTTTCGAGGCCATGCAGAAAGAGGCCCCCCTGGTACATGAGGTCGATGCCCGGGGAAAACCGATTCGAAGCAATGTTTTACCCTTGCCATGGAAATTCAGTGCCGGAGATCTGGAACAGGGCCGAAAGGATTCAGCCTTTGTGGTAAAAGATCGTGTCTCCACCACCTGGGTCAACCAGTGCTGCATGGGCACCAGTGGGTGCGTAGCTGAATTCGATGCCAGCAACAATCTGACCCTTCACAATCAGACCAATGTTATATTCGGAGCCAAGCAACGTATAGCCGAGTATTTCGCAAAGATTGGTCTAAAAGACAAAAATATCAGGGTTAAAAATGTGGTTGTGGGGGGCAGTTTCGGAACCAAGCTGGATACAGACATCTATGAATTCATTTGCATTCAATTGGCCTTGAAAACACGCAAACCCGTAAAAATACTGTTTACACGGGAAGAGGAATTTAAGGCGCTGCCCCCGAGGCAACCGGCTGTTTTCGATATCGAGCAGGGTTGTGACAAGGACGGAAAACTGACCTTCAGACATGTGGAAGCCGTCCTTGACAACGGTGCCTACACTTCCTGGGGGGCCACGACACCATCGGTCATGATGACCCCCATCTCTTCTCTTTATCGCGTAGAAAATGTGTATTTCAAGGCAAGCTGTGTTTATACGAACAATATTTATTGCCAGGCCATGCGGGGCTATGGGACACCCCAGGCAACCTTTGCAGTGGAAACATCCATGGATCGGCTGGCAGAGGCAGCCGGGATTGATCCGGCTGAATTTAGAAGCATAAACCGGAACCAAAGCGGTGATCTCACCCCCATGAAACTAAAAATTACCACTTGCGGTCTGGAGGAGTGTATTCAGGCGGTCAAAGAAAAACTTTCATGGGACGAAAAGCATGGAAAGAGAAACGGCAGGGGTGTGGGTATGGCTTCCCTGATTCATGTGGCCGGTGGTGCCCGGGTATATAAATCAGACGGCCACGGTATGCGGATCAAGGTCGATGATGAGGGGCATGTGGATGTCATCAGCGGCGGTACGGATCAGGGGCAGGGATCTTCTACGGTGCTATCCCAGATTATTGCCGAAGAACTCGGTTTTCGGCCCGAAGATATATCCTTTACCATCGGGGACAGCGCACTGGGCCTGTGGGATGCGGGTACCCATGCCAGTCGACATACTTTCATTGCCGGCAATGCCGCCATCGCGGCCTGTAAAAAAATACGTCGTCAGATTCTGAAAATGGCCACCGTACAGCTGCCCAAGATTATTCAATTTGGTTTGAAAAGAAAGAAACGTATGGACCCTGACTTTGACCTGCCGGAAATTGATTTCAGTCTGTTTGCTGACCCGGACAATCTCGATATCCAGGAGCGCAAGGTCTTTCTGAAAAGCGATCCAGAAAATCCCTATTGCAGTGTGGATGCAAGCCAGATATTGAAACAGGGTCTGCATGTGGGTAACGGTAAAAGCCAAACCGTCATGGCGGAAGTCTTTTATGATCCCCCCACCCAGATGCTGGACAGAGAATTCAAGGGCAATATTTCCATGACCTACGCCTTTGGAACCACAGGCGTGGAAGTGGAGGTGGACAAGCAAACAGGTGAGGTTAAAATCCTGAGTATGATTGCCGCCCATGATGTGGGCAGGGCCATCAACCCGACATTGATCAAAGGACAGATATACGGGGCTGCCTATACGGGAACCGGGTATGCCTTGACGGAAGAGATAAAATCTTTGAAAGGCAAGGTGATGAATCCCAATTTCCGCGACTACAATATCCTGACCGCCAAGGATGACATTCCGGTGGAAGCGGTTGTTGTGGAACTGGGTGATGCGGATGGGCCCTATGGTGCCAAAGGGATTGGTGAACCAGGACTCGTTCCCACGGCACCTGCTATAGCCAATGCCATTTACGACGCTATTGGTGTGCGTATCACACAACTACCCATAACCCCGGAAAGGATTCTTGATGCCATCAAGCAAAAGGAAGGGGATGCCTGGTGTGAATAAAAGCGTTACACGCTTTTATAGAACGCGATAGTGTCGCTCAATTTAGGTTAGAGATAACAACTGAACCATAAAAGGAGGATCTGTCATGAAGAAACAACTTGCTTTTTTATGTGCTGTTTTCTTTGTCGTTGCCATTGTTGGAACCCTTTTGACACCAAGCATGACGGTGGCCGGACCCATTAAGCTCAGCTATGCCAATTTCCCACCGGCCCCCACATTCCCTTGTGTTCAAATGGAACGCTGGAAAACGGAAGTCGAGAAAAGAACCGCAAACAAGGTCGCTATCAACACATATCCAGGAGGAACGCTCCTGGGTGCTATGGACATGATGGACGGTGTCATCGCCGGAACGGCAGACATCGGGTGTCTCTGCATGGCCTATCAGCCCGGTCGTTTCATTACAACAAACGCCACCAGCCTTCCATTGGGACTACCCAATGCTAAAACCGGCAGCCTTGTGCTCTGGGATCTCTATCAGAAATACATGCCCACCCCCTTTGCCAAGGTCAAGGTCCTGACCATGTTCACCACGGCACCCGCCAATATCATGTCCAAAGTACCGGTAAGAAATTTAGACGATATCAAAGGGTTGGATTTAAGGGCATCCGGTGGAGCCGCCCAGATCCTAAAAGCCTGGGGCGCCAACCAGGTAGGCATGCCCATGTCCGCCACCCCCGAGGCACTGCAGAAAGGTGTTGTTCAAGGCCTGTTTACCTCGACGGAGGTCATGAAAGATTTTAAATTTGCGGAAATCTGTAAATATGTTACCCAAACCGATACGGTCATCTATCCTTTTGCCGTGGTCATGAACATGGAAAAATGGAATGCATTGTCCGAGGATGTCAAAGCGGTAATGGAAGACCTGCGTGTGGAGCAGGCCCTTTGGACAGGCACGTACATGGACAACCACGTGAAAGACGCCAACGCATGGTCCAAAGCAAACCAGGGTGTCGAATTCATCCAGCTGGCTCCCGCTGAAAAAGCCCAATGGGATGCAAAGCTGACCTTTATGACCGAAGACTGGATTAAATCTGCTACGTCCAAGGGCTACTCTGGCGAAGCAATTGTTAACGATATTAAATCTCTTACAAAAAAACATGCTCTGAACAGCCCCTCGGGTCTTACGGTTCAATGATCCTGACTAAAATTACCGAGACACTCAACAGAATACTAACGTTTCTGGCAGGTTTTATTCTGATTGTCATGGTCCTGTTGACATGTGCCAATATTGTTTTTCGCCTGTTCTGGGTACCCATCAGCGGGACCTATGAACTGATGGGATTTTCAGGCGCTATGTTGACCGCTTTTGCTCTGGCCTACACGCAGGTCAAAAAAGGTCATATTGCCGTGGATGTGCTGGTAAACGTCTTTCAACCAAAAACCCGCTGGGTCCTTGCGGCAGTGAACAATGGTATGTGCTTCGTTTTTTTTATCCTGGCCGCATGGCAGTTGACAATAAAGGCCAACACCCTCAGAACCACCGGTGAGGTTACAGAAACCCTCAGGATTATCTACTATCCATTCACGTATATGGTCGCCCTTGGCTGTGCTGTGCTGGCACTGGTTCTTCTTACGGATTTTCTGGGACAACTCATACCTATGAAGGAGTCAGAATCGTGACACCGGCTGTTATCGGCATTCTTGGCATCGTCGTGCTGTTATTGATGCTCTTTTTACTCGGGACTCCTGTGGGATTTGCCATGGGCATCGTGGGATTCTGCGGTTTCTGCTATCTCATCTCCTTCAAGGCAGGGTTGAATATGCTGGGCTCTGTTTTGTGGGAGACCTTTTCTAAATACGGTTTGACCGTCATTCCGCTGTTTATCTTCATGGGGCAGATCGCCTTTTATTCAGGCGTCAACGAAAAACTATACAAGGCAGCCTATCAATGGGTCGGCCAGATTCGTGGCGGCGTCGCCATGGCGACCATTATGGCATGTTCGGCATTTTCAGCTATCTGCGGATCCAACGCCGCTACTGCAGCCACCATGACCACCGTCGCGCTCCCCCAGATGAAAAAATTTCGCTATGATTCACGACTGAGTACGGGAGCCATCGCTTGCGGGTCGACATTGGGTGTGGTAATCCCGCCGAGTGTGGTCCTGATCGTTATCGGGCTTTCCACAGAGCAGTCCATCGCCCGTCTTTTTTACGGCGGAATCGGTGCCGGAGTTGTTCTGGCTGTTTTATTGAGCCTGACCATCTATATTGTCTGCACAATACATCCGGACTGGGGACCTGTGGGTCCCCAAACCACCTTTCTTGAAAAGATAAAGGGACTCTCGGGTGCCTTTGAAATGGCCATTTTGTTCTTGTTGGTGATGATTGGTCTTTATTTCGGATTTTTTACGCCCACGGAAGCCGGTGCCGTTGGATCTCTTTTCGCCGTTTTGCTCAGTGTGATTCAACGAAAGCTCAACTGGAAAGGATTTCTGGCAGCCATTACCGACACCATTCGTGTTTCCTGTATGGTGATCGTTATCGTAGCCGGTGCCATGGTATTTGGTCGTTTTTTAGCGGTGACTCGCATACCGTATGACATCGCATCGTGGGTTGTGGCATTGCCGGTGCCGGACATGGTCATCATGGCGATCATCTTCGCCATCTATATTGTGGGTGGTGCGGTGATGGATGCGCTGGCATTACTTTTGATTACGATCCCCATTTTTTTTCCAGTTGCCATGGAACTTGGCTATGACCCCATCTGGTTTGGGGTCACCATCACCGTAGTGACAACCCTGGGAGCAGTCACGCCGCCCGTGGGAGCCACCACCTATGTTGTCGGCGGTATGGCCAAGGATGTACCCCTGGAAGACGTATTTAAGGGTGTGGCCTATTTTCTGCCGGCCTATATTCTGTGTATCTTTTTACTCATGATATTCCCGAAGCTGGTTCTGTTTCTGCCGGGTTTGATACGATAATATAATTAGGTGCGTAGACTATTAGGCTGTTAGACTATTAGCAGTCGACTGCCTAACAGCCTAACAGTCTAATAGTCTAACCAACCTATACGGTCAGGATCTCCATGAAAAAGCTGATCTATCTCGACAATGCATCCACATCCTTTCCAAAACCATCCCAGGTTCAGGAAGCGATGATTTATTACCTCAATCATGTCGGGGCCAATCCCGGTCGTTCAGGACACCAGCTTGCCATTGAAGCTTCAACGATCATACAGGATACCCGAGCGCAAATTGCCAAACTGTTTCATATCAATGATTTGTCAAGAATCATATTTACATTGAACGTGACGGAATCTCTCAACACAATTATAACCGGTTTTCTGAACCAGGGTGACCATGTTATCACTACGGCCATGGAGCACAACTCTGTCATGCGACCGTTGAAATACCTTGAAATGAACGGTCGTATATCCTTGTCCGTGATCCCCTGTGACCGGCAAGGGTATCTGGACCTGGATTGTCTTGGCAGGGCCCTCGATATAAAAACGTCTTTGGTGGTTCTTAACCATGCTTCCAATGTCTGTGGAACCATTCAGGATGTTTCTGCTGTCAGATCGATTATTGGGGAAACTCCCTTGCTGGTGGACGCAGCACAGACGGCCGGTTGTTATCCCATAGACGTGATGGAGGATCAAATTGATTTTCTGGCTTTTACCGGCCACAAAGGCCTCATGGGTCCTCAAGGCACCGGTGGCTTTTACATGCGCGAAGGATTGTCTGTTCGTCCTTTAAAACTCGGCGGAACCGGTAGTGTGTCTGAAAAAATGGAGCAACCCGAATTTCTTCCGGATGCCCTGGAAAGCGGTACTCAGAACAATGTCGGCTTAGCCGGGCTCGGGGCTGGTGTAGCGTTCCTCTTGGGTGAGGGGGTGGACAGAATCCGGGAACATGAAAAAGTACTCACAACGGCGTTTCTGGATGAGCTGTATGATGTCCAGGGCGTGACGATTTATGGACCGTTGAATGCAGACAAGCAGACCGCCACTGTTTCTATTACCTTTGACAGCATCATGCCCAGTCAGGATGAAGCAGGATTTACCGGGTGCGGTTCCATTAATCTGGCATGGATGGAAGATGGAATTTCTGCAAATGAAGCCGGCAATCTACTGAACGCCGAACACGACATTCTGGTTAGATCCGGTCTGCATTGTGCCCCTTTAGCCCATCAGACGCTGGGCACGTATCCTGAAGGTACCATTCGTGTCAGTTTCGGGTATTTCAACACGCTGGAAGATGTCGCCTATACTACTCGGGTGATCCGCAAGATCGCGCAAAGCGATAATCCATAAGCTGCTTATCGCTTAAAGCTTATGGCTCTTCAGTATCTATACGATCGCTTTCCTTTGATGGCTCTTCCCATGATAAAGCCCAGGAGCAGGACGCTACCACCGATCAGAAACCACTTCATGTTCCCTGACAGCAAGGGTGATGCGTCGGCGGGTGGTAGTGCGGCAATTTTATCTTTGAGGGCCTTGTTTTCGTTCTTTACCGATGCGAGTTCTTTGTTGACCCCTTTGTTTATTTTGCTTTGTTTCGAAAGCTGCTGGTGCTCGGCAGTGACCTTTTTCAGATCCTTCTGTAATGCCAATCGCGTTCTTTTTTCATTTTCATAAGATGCCGTCAGGTTTGTCACTTTTTGTTTGTAGCCATCGATCATATTTTGTAATCCCTGGGCATCGGATCCTTCCTGAAGGGTTTGAATGTTTTCCTCGAGGACGGATATTTTTTCATCGAGTTCGTCTATAATGATGGCCTTGGGCTTATCCGGCACAATGAATTTCTTTCTTACCCAGCCTTGTATACCGTC
Source organism: Desulfobacterales bacterium (assembly GCA_033791325.1). GTDB lineage: Bacteria > Desulfobacterota > Desulfobacteria > Desulfobacterales > B30-G6 > B30-G6. The sequence goes on from JASJGV010000344.1 coordinate 12,157, forward strand.
TTCCGTTCTAATCTGCATCAGCTCTTCAGTTTCTTCCAGGATGTCAACCGCTGCAGCAGACCGCAGATAGCCTAACACGGCAGCATCTTCATCCTGTCCGTCTCTAATGGATATGATCAGTAAGTCGGAAACATACTGAATGTCAGCCAGGGCAGGGGGGGGGATAACAAAGCCATAAAGACTGAAAAAGAAAACAAAAACAGCAAAATGGGTTTTTAAACGAAAGATGCGCATATCGTGAATTCCTTTAGGCATAATGTTCTACCGCCTACGGCATTCTTTGAACCACAACAGCGAGCGCATTCTCCGTAGGCACAATTCACTGACATTATAAAACATATTGAATTGTGTCAATACTTTAAGACATGATTCGCTGACATACAGGAAGGCATAATTGCGGCCTATGCCTTCCTGTTACAGTTCGGGCAGGGTGCCAGCCAACCGGATGTCATCTGGTAACTCAAGACCTCATTATCAGCGACATTGACGGTAACCCTTTGCAAAATATACTTTCTCAGTACTGGCTTACAGATATAAATATCAACTTTTCTCATCAAAGCGACACAGTCGCGTTCTATAAAATCGTGCTACGATTTTGTTCAGGCACCCTTTACCAGCGTTGCCGGGTCAAAGTCGGGATTTGACGGTTCAATACCCCATTCTTTTTCAACTTCAGTCACAAATCTTCTTAAATCACGGGCCACGGAATCAGAAAGAGGTGTCGGTTGATGGTTGACCAATATGTCTTTAACCTTTTCATTGGCCATATCATAGGGATCTGGTTTTCCGGCACTTATCCATGTACTTCGATTCATGCGTTGAAAAAATTGGGGTCTGCTTTGTGTTCGCATAAGTTTCAGCGTGGTCGGTGACATCAGAAAGTTGGAGTCGCAACCGTTTTCCCTGACTTCATCAACGCATAGGGTCTCGTCATTGACTTCGACGCCTCCCAGAAAATATTTTACCATCTCAATAATATCACTATCCAGTAACAATTGAGAAAAATCCACCACCATGCCACATTCTAACATTCCTGCTCCGTATAGGACATTGTTCCCTGACATTGCCGCAACGAGAGCCGTTAGCGTTTTTTCGTGGCCGGCTTGTGCACTTCCGCCGATGTTGGAATCCGTCTACGTCCCGCCGCTCCAGGAAGGCACTTGGTAAAATTGGGCCATTTGAGCGTTCATGGCCGCAAATAAAGCCATTTCCGGGGAGCCCACTGAGGCTTCGGCGGTTTTTAGATCCATTGAAGTCGTTGAACTGCTGCAAATCACCGGAGCTCCGGGTCGAACAGCCTGGTGCATAACAACACAGGCGAGAAATTCGGCATTTTGAACAGCCTGGGTGCCTGCCAGGGTAATGGGGCTGGTAGCACCTGACAGTGCCATGGTTGTAAAGCGAACAGGGATGCTGAGTTCGGCAGCCTTCATACCGATTTCACAGCAATGTTTGACCAGACGTAAAGGGGTTACCGGGCAGGTAGAAGCGACTAATAGGGGATTGTCC